>CBIHQZ010000189.1:0-9039 GCA_966212315.1 uncultured Myxococcales bacterium | reverse complement strand
GAAGCGCACGCGGTCCGCGATGCCGAGATCGCGTGCGAGGGCTTCGAGTGCGTCACGCTCGGGCCCCGCGCCGACGATGCCGTAGGTCCACGCGAGTGAACGAAGACGTGGATCACCGAGGGCGGTGAGCAATCGATCGTAGCCCTTCTGTCGCACGAGCCGGCCGACACCGAGAAGACGCGTCCCCGCGGGCCAGGTGACGTCGACCGATCCTTCCGCGGCGGGCGCGAGCGGCGGTGCGTTGCGGATCGCGACGAGGCGGCGACGCGGAACCCATTGCGCGAGCGTCTCGAGATCGGTGCGCGACACGGTGACGAACCGCGCGCGCCAGGCGAGGCGCGAGAGGATCGCGACGATGCGATCGCTTCGCTGCCGGATCAGCTCGTCGGGCGACCACGTGCGTCCCTGTTCGGGAAGCAGATGAAACGTCGCGACCAGGGAACGCCCGCGTGCGGCGAGAAGGCCGGCCGCGAATCGATCGGGGTACGGCAGATGGAGATGCACGACGTCGGGACGCTCGAGCGCGATGCGGTTGCGGGCCGCGAACGACCAGGAAACAAGATCACCCTCGCGGTCGCGCGGAGGCAGCGGAGTCGTGCCGAGTTCGCGCGCGATTCCTTCGTTGATCACCGCGAGATCGGGGGCATCGATGCGCGAGGTCCATCCGTGATCGAGCGCGAGACGGTGGAGCGTGCACGCGAGGCGCTCTGCACCGCCCCACCCGAGTGACGGAAGAAGGTGCACGACGCTCGGTCGCGAGGACGCGCCGTGCCGCGGGTCGATGGTTGCGAGCAGCGCGAGATGCGCGGGCGAGATGCGCATCGCCGTCATGCCGACAGCTCCCAGTGCGGCATCCAATCGGGCGCGGTGAACGTGCCGGGCGTGTCGAGAAGTGCAGCGAGTGCGGCATCGGCCCACGGGAGAAGTGCATCGTCGGCGATCGGTGTCGTCGGCGCTTCGAGCACGGCCGCGCGCAGTGTCAGTGCGGGTCCGCCGCGGACGAACGATTCGTAGACCGCGTGGCCGAACACGAGCGCATGTCGAACGCGATCACGCGCGAGAGCGTCGTTGGCTTCGTTGCACACCAGGATCGCGCCGCCTTCGTCGAGGATCGCGAGTGCGTCGAGTTCGCGCGTGCGGGCGGGCGGAAGTCGTGTTGCGCCGTCGTCGATGCGCGCGTGGATCGCACGATGCTGCCGCTGGTGGAGCGCCCATTTCGCACGCGGAAACGTCGCCCACACGAGAGCGTTCAGAAAGTCGTGCCAGTTGCCTTCGCGCGTCGGGACGTTTCCTTCGCGCGCGATGCGGGCGTCGTAGAGGCCATCGCGATCCAGCGCCTGGCGACGTCGCCGGGGACGAGGCGTTTGCGCGACGAAATGGATGCCCGCGCGCGTAGCGAGCTTCGCGTCGACCTCGTGCACCGATGGGAACGTCGCGGCGTCGGCGAAGCACTCGGCGACCGGCGCGATCGCCGAAAACCGGTCGTCGCCTCGCCAGAATCGCGGAATCCACTCGACGTCGCTTCGCATCGCGCGGCGGCGGAAGGTGGCATATCGGCGGGGGCGGGCATAGGTCCAGCGATGCACGGCGGAGATCGGTGCACTGCGTTCGTCGCGGCACCTTGCGCGCGGCCGAGGTCGCCCGCGAACCTCGTGGATTGAACGCACGATTGAATCCGATTTCGTCCGTGCACCATCCGCCGGGTTCACGCACGAGATTCGTTTTTGAACCTCGTCGCGTTTTCTGTGTCCACGCCGTGCCGTAGCCTTCGACTGCTCGAAGTGACGCTTTCCGGGGGCCGGAGAACAATGTTCAAGATCGAACACAACACGGGCCGATTGATCGAAGCGGTGGTCGCGACGCCACTCGCCGCGTCCGAGGTCACGGATCTGGTCCATCGTTTTCGCATGCACGTTCTCGGCGTCCCGGGGCGGGTCGTTCTCTGCGGCGACGTGACCGGAATGCAGCTTCTTCCGGGCGAATGGGCCGACCAGTTCACGGCGATGTTCACGCGCGACAACGCGAAGGTCGAACGATCGGCGTTTCTCGTCTCGCAGAAGCGCAGCGCCTTCGGCAATCAGCTCGAACGAATGGTGCGCGAGGCGAACAACCCGGCGCGACGCGTCTTCGATTCGAAACTCGCCCTCGAAACCTACCTCGCCCCGGTCCTCGACGACGCCGAACGAGCCGCCGTGCGCGCACTCCTCGCGGGCGCAACGCTCTAAATCGTTCGGTGCACATCGGGTGATCCGGTGGGAGATCCGCGCCGCCGGACTTCCGTGCGGGTATTTGCCTGAATACGGCGACGCGATTTTCGCGTGGTTGCGTAAAGTCGGCGTGCGCCCAGCCGAATCGCGGTGATGCGCCGCTGGGAGCGTGCAGGGCTGATCCGGAAACCAGAAATCATCGCGTGCGCGTGCATCACGAATCTACTGCGATGCCGCATCACGAACTACATGATGCAAATCTGTTTTTCGACGAATCGCCCGTTGAAGTCGCGGAATCAGTCTGCGTAACCTGTGTACTCGTGTTCGTCATGATCAGCACCGCCAACGCAGTTCAGCATCGTGTCGACCGGCACGAGCCGAACAGGCTCACTGGCGGAAGTGCTGCTGTTCAATCCGCAAATGAATCTGAAAGCACTTGCCGAGGAAGCAAAGAACAGTCGCCGAACGTAGATGGTTGTTCCCGCGAATCAATGGTTCGCAATGGCTGTTTCGCCCGAGGGAGGAACGCATGTCGCAACTGAATCGCCGGCATTTCATTTCCGCTGTGGCCGTTGCCGCGACGACGATCGCCGGGTTCGATCCGACAGCACGGAGCTGGGTCACGACCGCGGAAGCCGATCCGCGCGATCCGATTCCGGCCCTCGACGGAACGCTCGCGACCGACGACGCCTCGCGTGATGCAGCGGCTCACGACGAAGGGAGCATCGTGTCGCGCCGTCCGCGCGCAGTGCTTCGCCCCGGCTCGGTCGACGACATCGCCGCGATGATTCACTTCTGCCGCCGTCACGGCATTCCGGTCGCGGCGCGCGGACAAGGACATTCTCCGTTCGGACAGGCGCAGGTCGAGGCCGGACTCGTGATCGAGATGGCGTCGCTCGGCACCATTCATTCGATCGAGGGCGATCGTGCCGACGTGGACGCGGGTGTTCGCTGGAAAGACCTCTTCCAACGCACGGTCGCGCAAGGACTGACGCCGCCGGTGCTCACCGGCTTCACCGGGCTCTCGATCGGCGGAACGCTCTCGATGGCCGGTGTCGGTTCGGTCAATCGCGCGGGCGTGCAAGTCGATCACGTACGCGCGCTTCAGGTCGTGACCGGCGAGGGACGCATCGTGTGGTGCTCGCCGCACATGCAGCGCGATCTGTTCGAAGCCGTGCTGAGCGGGCAGGGACAGTTCGGTGTGATCACGCGCGCAGTGATCGACCTCGTGGCGGCCCCCGAGCGCGCGCGACAGGCGGTCTTGCAGTACGTCGATCCGGCCGCGTTCTTCACGGACCTGCAGATGCTCCTCGATCGAAACGAGATCGAGAACATCTACGGACTGATCGTGCCGCCGCCGCCGGGATCGGAGCCGCCGCCCGTCGACAGCGCAGCGAGCGTTCCGTGGGTCTATCAGATCAACGTCGCGAAGTACTACACGGGCACGCAGCAGCCCGACATGAGCGCGCTCTTGCGCGGCGTCTCGGACATCACGTCGATTCGCCAGGACAGCGACACGAGCTACGCGGACTTCATCCTTCGCGTCGACACACTCATCGACTTCCTCAAGATGATCGGGCTGTGGGACGGCGTCCCGCACCCGTGGATCGACGTGTTCCTCCCGGGTGAAGCGGCCCCGACGTTCGTGCCGCGCACGATGTCATCGCTCGCATTCGACGACGTGGGAGCCGTCGGCTTCGTGCTGCTCTTTCCGATCCGTCGCGAGTTGCTCACGCGCCGGAACTTCCCGATGCCCGCGGGCGACAGCGAATGGGTCTTCCTCTTCGACGTGCTCACGTCGGCACCGGCGCCGGGACCGAACACCGCGTTCGTCGCGGACAAGCTCCGTCGCAATCGACGCATCTACGAAGAGGCGCGCGCGGTCGGTGGAAAGCTCTACCCGATCAGCGCCGTGCGAATGGAGCCGGGCGATTGGCTCGCGAACTACGGCTTTCGCTACTTCGAACTCGCGCGTCTCAAGCATCGGTTCGATCCGAATCGGATCATGACGCCGGCGCCGCACGTGTTCTACGCGACATGAGGTCATCGATGCTGCACGACTCGCTTCGTTCGACGCCGGCCATCGCAACGTTTGCCGATCGCGGTGCCCGACTCGCGCGGCGATTCTGCGAGGCGCTGGAATTCGGCGGACGCGAAGCGCAGATGCTCTCGCTGGTCGAAGATGCCTTCGAGACATGGGGCGATCGCCGTGTTGGTCAGCGCCCCGTGTATCCGTCGAACATCGGCGACGACCATTCGCCGTTCGAGTTCTCGGTCGCATTCGGCGCGGGTCCGCCCGAGGTGCGGCTGCTCTGGGAGTCGCAGGGCGACAAGCCCGACGCGCGATCGAATCTCGTCGCCGCGCGGGTGCTCACCGACCGACTCGCGCAACGATGGCGCCTCGGTCTGGATCGCCTGCGCGCAGTGGAAGATCTCTATCTACCCACCGATCCCGCCGGCGGGTTCGCGCTCTGGCACGCGGCCTGTTTCTGGCGAGATCGCGACCCGGCTTTCAAGGTCTATCTCAACCCGAACGCGCGCGGTCCCGAAGTCGCCGGCGCTGTCGTACGCGAGACGCTCGCGCGACTCGGATTCAGAGATGCCTGGTCGGCGATCCTCGCCTCGAGCGGCCGGCGCGGTCGTGACCTCGACTCGCTCGCGTACGTGTCGCTCGATCTCGACAACGGACCGAAGGCGCGGCTGAAGATCTATTACCGACACCATCACGCAACCGCCGACGACATCGAGTCGGTGCTCGCGAACCAGCGTGATCATCGCGCTGGCGATGCGCGCGCATTCTGCGTTGCGATGGCTGGCAACGACGGCCCGTATCGCGACAAGCCGGTCCAGACGTGCGCTTCGCTGCTCGGGGAGCACCCCGATGGTCCCACGCGTTTCACCGCGTATTTCCCGGTCGCGAGCTACGCGCCGAGCGACGCGACGGTATGCGAACGCGTGCGTGCATGGATGCGCACGTCGGGCCTGCCGGTCGAGCAGTACGACGCCGTCGTGACGAAGGTCGCGCATCGCGCGCTGACCGAGGGGAGCGGCTTCCAGAGCTACGTGTCGCTGCGTCGCGAGGCGGCGGGCGTTCGCTCGACGGTGTACTTCTCGCCCGAGCTGTACCGCGGCCGCGAGTCGGGCACGCACGTCATCGGAGGCGGATGAACATGCGACAGGTGCTCGAAGCGATCGACCGACGCACGGCCGCCTACGATCGCCTTCCGTTCTACGAGTTCATGCGTGACGAAACGATCGACCCGCGTCGTCGCATTCGATTCGCGCCGGCGCTGTCACACTTCGTGATGTCGTTCGCCGATCTCTACGCCCACGTACTCCGCGTCGAACCGGCGGCCGATCGCTTCCAGGAACTGGTCAACGCGCACACCGAAGAGGACGGCGGGCATTGGAAGTGGTTCTTGTCGGACCTCGCGCGACTCGACTTCGATCCCGCGCAGAAATCCACCGACACCCTCAAGTCCGTGTGGCACCCGGCGCTCACGCAGACGCGGATGCTCACCTACGAGATGTGCAGGCTCGGCTACCGTGCGAGTTCGCTTCGCAAGCTCGTGCTCGTGCACTGCATCGAGGCGACCGGGAAGGTCTCGCTCCGTGCGGTCGGCCCGATCGCCACGGCACTCGCGTCGCGCGGCGCGAAGGGGCTCGTGTACTTCGGCGCGCATCACTTCGAGACCGAGAGCGATCACACGCTCGAAGACGACTCGATCCATCGATGGCTGGCAGATGTCGCGATCGAGCCGTCGGAAGTCGAGAGCCTCGTGCACCTGGTGGATGACGCGTTCGACGCCTTCGCGCGATTCGCCGACGACCTGCATCGGTTCGCGCTCACGGCTTCGTGACGATCACTTGATCTGCGCCGCCATCTCGGGCTCGGCCTTCTCGATCATCGCGCGCTCTTCGGCGGTGAGATTGAGATACTCGTAGGCGCTGTTCATCTCGCGCACCGCGAACCCGCGATGATCGGGATTGAGCAGTGCGACGGCCGACGCGATGAACCGCACCTTCGCGCTGTCGGACACCACCGCGACGCGGATCGACTTGCCCTGCAGGGTTGCCTCGAGCCGATTGCGTTGGAGTCGATCGGGCCCGCCGCCCTCTGTAATGACCATCATTCGCAGTTCGTCGAAGCGCGCCCTGTTGTCGCCGAGGAGCTTGAGGAACTCGTCCCACTCGGCATCGAGGGGCGACTCGCGCGACTCGCGCATGAGGATCACGCGACCGAGCATCCGGGTGACGAGGGTCTTTTTCATTCGTTGCCTCCAGGGCGCACTGCATGGATCGGTAGCAGCATCCGCATCGTCCCCGCAAATCAGCGGGAGATTCTCGGCGACCCGGCGGACGACCGGGCCGAAAGTCGCGGGCACTGATCGTGATTCGATCGCGGCCGTTCGTTCCGCGGTTCCGTCGCTAGGGAACGCGCGCGACGACGAGCCACGAATCATCGAGCGCATGCGCTCCGACGACGCCAGCCCGCTGCGCCAGACGCCATGCTGCGCCCTCGATTCGCTGCAGCGCACGTGCATCGTTGCGCGCGACGCCACTCCATCGCGCTTCGCGACGCCAGGCGGGACGACTCGCGATGACGGTCGCGCCCAGTGTTTCCTCGAGGACGCGTTCGAGCGATCGGCGCGAGAAGAACCACAAGTGCTCGGGCGGCTTGTACTGATCCCACGTGTGCGGCCAGCGACGCGCGTTCACATTGTCGATGACGGGCACCACCACGCCGACGAGCGCGTCGGGCGCGAGGCGGGGGCGAAGCGATCGAAGCGTGTCGATCGGCGAGACGAGATGCTCGAGGACGTCCCACGCGGTGACGACCGCGAACGGCGCGTGGGGACTCGCTTCGTTCAACGATGCGTGGATGCGTCCGGCGAGGAGCGGTTCACGGGCCGCGATGGTCCGCGCGGATTCGGCGTGTTCGACACCGTGCGCATCGATGCCTCGGTGCACCGCTTCGAGCACGAAGCGCCCGTCGGCGCATCCGAGATCGAGCCATGATCCCGCAGGCGGATTCGACGCTGCGAGCAGTGCGACGCGCGTTCGTGCTTTCTCGTCGGCGATTCGCCGTTCCGCACCGAAGTAGTCGCGATACCCGAGTCCGGTGCCGTCGAAGTAGTCGCGTGCGTAGACCGCGGCGATCGTCGCTTCGTCCGGGATCGGGTGCACGAACTCGAGGTCGCACGCATCGCATCGATGGATCGCGAATCGCTCGCGGGCGAAGCGAAAAGGCGCCGCGCCGTTGCACAGCACGCAGCGCGGGGTGTCACCGGCCGGCATCGCGAACCATGCCTTCGACGATTGCCGCGAAGCGTTCGCCGATCGTGCGCCAGTCGTACGTCGTCGCGATCGCACGCCCCCGCTCGCTCCGCGCATCGAGCGTCGAGCGTTCGCGAAACGCGCGAATGATTCCCGCCGCGAATCCGTCGGCGTCGGTCGCTGCATCGAAGTGTTCGCCGTCGACGAGCGGAAATCCGCGCACGCCGACCGGCGTCGACACCATCGGCATCCCGCTCGCGAGTGCTTCGGGAACCTTCAGCGAAGAGCCAGCGCCCTGGAACAGCGCGTTCGCGTAGACCGCCGCGCGGGCGAGATACGGCGCGACCGAGTCGACGGTGCCTGTCACTTCGATGCGCCCGTCGCTCGAGAGCGCGCGCAGCGCCGCGGTGGGGGTGCGACCGCACAGGACCAGGCGTGCACGAGGCTCGTCGCGCCAGACTCGCGGCATCACTTCACGCGCCAGAAACAGCGCCCCCTTCTCGTTCGGTGCATGCGACATCAGCCCGACGAACAACACCTCGTGCCCTTCGCGCTTCGAGGCCGGGACGAATTCGATCTCGTCGATCGCGGTGCCGTTGGCGAGCACATCGACGGGGCCTGCGCGGTGCGACCGGACGACTTCGGCATCGCCCTCGCTCACGCATGTCACGCGCGTCGCTTCGGACCACACGCGCTGCTCCCACGCGCGCAGCAAGTTCACTTCGCGGCGGCTCCGCCACGTGTCGCGTTTCTCGGCTGCGAAGTACTCGGCTTGATAGCGGCTCTCGATGTTGTGTTCGTCGACCAGCATCGGAACGCCGTGCACGCCGAGCGCGGTGGCGCGCGCGTATGAATGCTCGACGACGATCGCGTCGAACTTCGCGGCCGCATGATCGCTTCGCAACGCACGACCGAGCCGCGCGGGGGCGCTCTTACGCACGCGCCGCGACGACACCCACGGGCGCACCATGCCGAGGTCGCTGTTGCGCACCGTCGTGTGCGCGTAGATCCCGAGTTCGGCGCGCTCTCGTTGAGAAGCCGCTTCGCGTTCACCCGCGCACGCGTAGAGCCACACCTCGTGATGCGCGGCGAGCGCGCGTGCGAGGCGGTACATGCGAATCCGTCCGCCTGTGTTCGCCGGGCACGGTAGATACGGCGTGACGAAGGCGACGCGCACGGGCGGCGTGGTTAGCCCATCACCGCGACTGCGTCCATGCACGTGAGGCCCATGCGTTTTCGATGCGTGCGAGTCACGATTCCCGGCTGGACGAAGTCGCACGCTCACGTTAGAGATAGGTTCGCGCGCCGGCCTGGGTCCGGTGCCGGAGGAACGAAACAATGATCGCGCTTACCGACAAGGCTGCTGAAAAGGTCAAGGAGATCGCCGAGGCCGAAGGTCTCGCCGGACAAGGTCTCCGTCTCCAGGTCAAGGGTGGCGGCTGCTCGGGCTTTCAGTACGACCTCTACTTCGACGAGAAGCCGACCGACATGGACCAGGTGATCGAGTCGCACGGCATCCAGCTGTTCGTCGATCCGCTCTCGGTCCAGTACCTCG
>CBIHQZ010000188.1:0-9051 GCA_966212315.1 uncultured Myxococcales bacterium | reverse complement strand
CGCAGGCGAAGCTTAGGAGTCGTTGCCGCGGGTTCACCCGGTTCACCCGCCGGGAGTCGCCCGGGGTGAGGTACACCAGCACCAGCAGACAGACCATCAGAAGTGTATCCCGGCCTGCACATGCGCCGCGAACAACCACCCCACCGAGTCGCCATCTTGACGAAGCTCGATGCAGGTCGGGTCGGTCTCCGGGCACACGCTCCCCTCGCGCATGATGCCGTCGCGGCGAAGATTCATGATCGAGAAGTCGCCGCCGATGCCGATGGTGAAGTACTTCCCGAGCCAGATGTCCGCGCCCACGCCGGCCTTCGCGGTGAAGCCGTGAATCGGTGCGAGTGAGTCCATGTACATCTGATTGAGTTGGAACGCGCCGAGCACCGCGTAACCGAGTCCCACGCGGATGTACGGCTCGACGATCGGCACCGGCAGGCGGATCTGTCCCTCGAGCATCACTTGCCCGAGATCGAAGTCCTGATTGTTCATCGCGCCCATCACCGACGACGTCGTGCCCGACACGAAGCGCGAGATGTACGCATGCGCGGCGATCGCGAAGATCCATGAACGGAAGCCGATGGTCGCGCCGCCGCCGTAGCCGGTCTGCCGCAGGTTCATCAACGTCGGAACCACGCGCCCGTTGCTCGAGAGCCCGGTGAGATCGACGACCGACAAGCCGCCCTCGGCCTGGATGAAGATGAAGTCGATGGTGCGACCGTTGTCTTCTTCCTGCGGGCGCGTGCTGCTCGTGGTCGACGTCGTGTGCGCGGGCTCTGTGGCCGTGGCCGCCGCTCGCTCGGCACTCGTCGCGGGCGGAATTGGTGCGCTCGATGCGCCGATGCTGGACGGATCCACGCGCTGATCGCCAGTGCGCGGCGCGCTGCTCGACGTGCTGCTCGTCGTGTTCGATGTTGTCGCTCCACCGCTCGCACTCGTGCCGTTCGATGGAGCCGGCGTCGCCGGTGCGCCGCTCGATGGCTCGCTGCTCGACGGCGCGGGTGCGGACGAAGGTGCAACGCTCGCGGAGTCATCCGCGCTCTGCGCGAACACCGGCGACGCGACGGCCAACGACGATGCGAACGCCAACCACGACGCCCTCGCTGCGTTATTCATGACCATCACCCTCTCGGCGCGGCGGAACGGTTGAATCGTCGCCATCGCTCTGTTCGTCGGCGGGAATCCGGTATCGCTCGTCGAGCCAGCCACCCAGGTCGATGGTCTTGCAACGACGCGAGCAGAACGGCCACGACGGATTCTTCGCGCGCTCGCTCTCCGCGTCCTTCTTGCACGTGGGGCACGGATGGCTCGCCATTCGCGTCACGGTATCGCACTTGATGTGCGCGGCGCGACGGCTTCGGCGTGCGCTCGCGAGAGCGTGCGGACCGAGTCGAAAGTCGAAGTGAACGGGGAACGAGGCGGGGAAGAAGCGAGGGGCATCGAGCGCCCCTCGCGATGCGAAGATCAGGCGAAGATCACGTGGGGGGCGGCATGCACAGGCGAACCTGCGCGCCCGTCGCGCTCGCGGTCATCGTGCAGACCGTGTTCGCCGGGCAGGACTCGCCGGCAGGGCAATCGATGTAGCACTGGCCCGCCGTCGTCCCTTGCAGGATGTAGCAGTTGTACGAGTACGTACGATCCGCGCCGACCCACTGCGGGCACTCGGCTGCGCTCGCCGCGCACGATGCGGTGCAGAACCCATCGGGTCCGGCGTTGGCGATCATCGGTCGGGTGCAGGTCGTCTGGACGGCGGATCCGGCGGTGCTCAAGCCCGCGAGACAAGCCGCGCCGACCGAAGCCGCCGCGCATCCCGAGTACGGCGCGAGACCGCAGAGACCGTCGCTCGCGCATGCCGCGCCAGCGTCCGAACACGTGTCGCCCGCGCAGCACGGTCCGCCGATCGTTCCGCAGGGGATGCAGGTCGGTGCGCCGCCGCTGGTGGTGGTCGCGCATGCGAGACCGCCGTTGCACGCGTTGCCCGCGCAGCACGCCTGGCCGTTCGCTCCGCATGCCGCGACGACGCCGCAGATGCCGCCCGCGCCGCAGGTGAGCCCGCCGCTGCAGGTGTTGCCCGCGCAGCACGCCTGCCCGCTCGCGCCGCACGCTGCGACGGTGCCGCAGATGCCGCCGGCGCCGCACGTGAGCCCGCCGCTGCAGGTGCTACCCGAACAGCACGGCTGACCCGAACCGCCACAGGATGCCGTCGCAGTGCCCGGAACGCAGACCGTCTGCATGCCAGGGGGCCCGCCGCAGGTGAAGCCGCTCGGACAATCCGCCGTCGTCGAGCAGGTGTCGTAACACTGGCTGATGGTCTGTCCACCGACGAGCGTAGTGACGCACGACGCGCCGTGCGCCGAGACCGGGCAGTCGGCCGAGATGACACAGCTCGTCGTACAGAAGGATTCGCCGACGGTCGCCGTTGTGCTCACCGTGAGGTTCGCGTTCGTACAGGTCGTGCCGCTTTCGCAGCTCGAGGTGCAGCGGTTGTAGGCCGCCTGCGGGGTCGAGGTGACGGTGATGATGCAACCCGGGATGCACGCGAAAAGCGCAACGCCCAAGGCGAGTAGCCAGCTTCGTGCTGTCATTGTGAAGTCTCTCCTCCAAGATGCGCGAGATGCGCGCGGACCGTGCATACACATCGCAGCCACCCTCGGGTGTCAAGCGAGTGGGCGCGACGAGAGGTGCGGGTCATCGCGCGAGAATTTTTTCTGCGATCGCGATGAATGCCGCGGCATCCGCGCCGTCGATCTCGGGTTCTCCGCGTGTGCGTTCCGACGCGCGAGCGAGCGCACGGGTGGGTAGCCCCGGTCGCGCGGTGAAATAATTTTTCGACCGCCGCGGAACTTCGCCGCGAGAGGGCTGTCACACCGTCCCGAACGCCACGGAACGACGGCGCGCAAATGGCGCGGCGGACGCGAACCGAAGCGTGGGAATTCACCGAGAGGACGCGAGGTGCGTGCGTGAAAGCGCGCGTCTCGTGAAGGAGCACTGTCATGTCGCACGACGCACTCAACGCGCAGACCGCCATCAACGCACCGATCGACGGCGAGGAGATCTATCAACTCGTCAAGCGCAGCGACATCAACCCGCACGAGGTCGAGGACGCGGCCACGCAGCAGATCGAAGTGAGCGTGCTGTGGGAGCGCTCGATCCTGCACGTCGCGCATCTCGAGAACGGGCGCTCGTTCGTTCTCGCGTCGGGTGCGTCGCGGGCGAAGTCGGCGATGCCGGCGGTGGTCGGCGGCTTCGGCGCGGGGACGACGCTGATCGCGACCAGCGCGGCGACGGGGAACTATCTGGTCGGCGCGATCGGCACCGCGATGGCGCTGGCGGGCGTGGGCGCGGGGATCGTGATGGATCAGCGCAATCAGAGCGCGCGTCGTGAAGAAGGCCGCTTCATCGTCGATGCAGCGATGCTCGGCGGCGCGAACGAAGTGTCGGTGGTGCGCTGCGAGAATGGCACGGCGCGCTTCGTGTTCGCGCACAACGCAGATGGCGAGATCGAGATCGCCGGCGTGAAGCACTCGCTCGCACAGCTCGTCGTCGATGGCCGTGCGACCGCAGTGCCGGGGAGCGAAGGAGCCTTCGAGATCGCGATCGCCGCGGACACCAAGCACCGCATGACGATCGGGGGGCTCACCATCGTCGCGCGGATCGTGGCGCGTGGTCGCAAGGTCGCCGGCGCGCGTCGACGCGATCCGGCCACGGTGTGGGCAGGCCTCGGTGCGGCGGGCGCAGTGGCGACCATCATCGGTTCGGCGCTGGTCGCGACGTCGGGCGACGGTGGGTTGATCACCGCGGACGATCGCGAAGCGCAGATGCAGGAACTGCAGCACATCATGGCGCTCGCGCACGATCGCGAGCCGGCGCGCGAGGAGCATCACGAAGCGGCGTCGCAGCCGTCGCCGGGAACGGGCACCGCGCACGCAGGTCCATCGGGTGCGATGGGTGCGCGCGACAGTTCGCAGCGCAATCGTCGCTACGCGGTCCGTCGCACCAGCGACACGCCGCAACTCGCGCAGCAATCGGCGCGCGATCAGGTGCAGCGCGTCGGAATCTTCGCCGCGCTCGGCGCGCCCGGCGGCCCGATGACCAGCGGCGGACAAGGCCCGGTCTCGCCCTTCGGCGGGATGATGGAGTCGGGCCTCGATGCCGAGTCGTTCAACGGCAACATGACCGGCGACCTCGCGGGCGAAGCAAATGGCTACGGCGGCCTCGGCCCGGTGGGCACCGGCAACGGCGGCGGCGGTGACGGACAGGGCACGGTCGGTACGGGTCGATTCAACACGATGGGCCACGGCAACGGGATGGACATCGGCACCGGCGTCGCGCGCCACCTCGGACCGCGCGACACCCACGGACCGCGCATCGTGTCCGGCGTGGTGCAATCACCCGGCATGTCGCCCGATGCGATCCGTCGCGTCGTCGTGCGCAACATCGGGCAGGTCGCGCATTGCCACGAACAAGGGCTCGCACAGAACCCGACCCTCGCGGGGCGTGTCGTCGTGCGCTTCGTCATCGGCAGCGACGGCATCGTGTTGGGCTCGAGCGTCGCGGAATCATCGGTGTCGGTTCCCACCGTCTCGACGTGCATCGCCGACGCCGTGCGTCGCTGGAACTTCCCCGTTCCCGAAGGTGGCGGCGCCGTCACCGTCACGTATCCGTTCAACCTCCAGCCGCCGCAGTGATCGCTTGACGCAGCCCCTGCGTCGGTTGTGATCTGCACCTGCGCGATCGTGCGCAGGAGCTTTCGATGCACCGCCTCATCTCGCCTCGCAGCGCACTCACCGCCATGCTCGCAGTCGTCTCGCTCGGCGCGACCGCATGCAATCGCACCAAGACCGCGCAGTGCACCCGCCTCATCTCGACGGTGAACGAACAAGAGAATCGTCTTCGCCCGCAGATGAACACCACCAGTCAATCGGGCGATCCGGCGCAGATCGAACTTCTTGCCGGGGCGTTCGAACGATCGGCGCACGACATCGCCGCGGTGCAACTCACCGATCCGCAATTGCAGAACCTCTCGCGCCAGTATCAAGCGGTGATCACCCGATTCGTCACCGTGTCGCGCGGGATGGCAACTGCCGCGCGCGCGCAGAACGCCGAAGGGATCCAACAGGCGATGCCGCAACTCGCGCAGATCGAGAACGATTCGAACGCGGTCACCGATCGCATCAATCAGTACTGCGGCGCCCAGTAGCCAGCGTTCTTCTCGCACCGAGCGTTCATGCGACCGCATCCGTTCACCCTGCGTCAGCTGCAGTACGCAGTGGCCGTCGACGAGACGCGCAGTTTTCGTCGCGCCGCCGAGCAGTGCCATGTCGCGCAGCCGTCGCTGAGCGCGCAGCTCGCGCAGATGGAAGAAGCGCTCGGGGTGCGTCTGTTCGAGCGCGATCGCCGCGGCGTGCTTCCCACCGCGGCGGGTGAAGCCTTGCTCACGCACGCGCGGCGCGTTCTCACCGAGGCCGATGACGTGGTGGAAGAAGCGCGTCGACTCGGTGATCCGCTGGCCGGGACTCTGCGTATCGGGGTGATCCCGACGATCGCGCCGTATCTCCTTCCCGACATCGCGCCCGGGCTGCGCGAGCGATTTCCGAAGCTGACGCTGCTGTGGATCGAAGCTCGCACCGACGCCCTGCTCGCCGATCTGCGTGCGGGTCGCATGGACGCCGGGCTGCTCGCACGCGTCGCGCGGATGGACGACCTCGAGAGCGAGATTCTCTTCGACGATCCGTTCGTGCTCGCGGGTCCGGCGTCGCATCCATTGCTGCGGAGCAAGAAGAAGGTCAGCGCCGACGAACTCGCGGACACGCCGGTTCTCTTGCTCGAAGACGGCCATTGCTTCCGCGATCAGGCGTTGGACATCTGCACGCGTCGGGGCGCGCGCGCGGCCGAGTTCCAGGCGACATCGCTGTCGACCCTCGCGCAGATGGTCGCGGGTGGCGTGGGGGTGACGCTGCTGCCATCGCTGGCGGTGCCGGTAGAGAATCGCAACGAGGTGCTCGCGATTCGCGCGTTCGCAGCGCCGGTGCCGTCGCGCACGCTCGTGCTCGCATGGCGCAAGGGTTCGCCGCGCGCCGAAGCATTGCGCGAAATCGCGAAGTCACTGCGCGCACGGAAAGCATGACGCTGCGATGAAAGAACACATCGCGGGTGAAGGGCTCTCGACCGGACGCATGCTGGTGCTTGCCGCTGGTGCGGGTCTCTCGGTCGCGAGCATCTATTACAACCAGCCGATTCTCGATCCGATCGCGCGTGGTCTGCATGCCTCGGCGCACGACATCGGATACCTGCCGATGGCGACGCAGCTCGGATACGGCACCGGGATCCTGCTGTTCGCGCCGCTGGGCGACAGGGTCGAGCGGCGCGGCATCATCGTGGCGAAGTCGGCGGTGCTGGCGGTGGCCCTTCTCGGCGCGGCGATGGCGCGATCGATCGCGTTGCTCTGCGCGGCGAATCTGGTGGTGGGACTCGCGGCGACCGCGGCGCAGGACTTCGTGCCGCTCGCGGCGGAAATGGCGGTGCCCGCGCGTCGGGGAAAAACCGTCGGCAGCGTGATGACCGGATTGCTGCTCGGCGTGTTGCTCTCGCGGCTCGTGAGCGGCGCGGTGGGCGCGCGCTTCGGATGGCGTGCGGTGTACTACGGTGCGGCCGCGATCAGTGCCGGCGTCGCGATCGCATCGGCGGCCCGCGTGCCACGAATCGCCCCGCGCGCGAGTGCTTCGTACGGCGCATTGCTCGGCTCGATCGCCACCCTCGTACGCGACATCCCCGCGCTTCGCCGCGCCGCCCTCGCGCAAGGTCTTCTCAGCATCGCGTTCGGCGGGTTCTGGTCGACGCTCGCGCTCGTGCTCGCCGCGCCGCCGTTTCGACTCGGCAGCGCGGTCGCGGGCCTGTTCGGACTCGCCGGTGCCGTGGGCGCTGCGGCTGCGCCACTCGCGGGCTCATCCGCCGATCGCCGCGGACCCGAGCGGGTGATTCGCGTCGGCGCACTGCTCGTCGCGGGATCGTTTCTCGCGATGGCGCTCGCGCCTGCGTCGCTGATCATCATCGCGATTGCGACGGTGACCTTCGATCTCGGCGTGCAGTCGTGCCTGATCGCGCATCAGACCATCGTGTACGGACTCGACCCGGCGGCACGCAGTCGTCTCAATGCGGCGCTCGTCAGCGCGATGTTCCTCGGCATGTCGACCGGCGCGATGCTCGCGAATCGCGCCTTCGTCGCGCATGGATTCGTAGGCGTCGCGGCGATGGGCGGGTTGGCGGCGGTCGCGGCGCTCGTCGTGCGGCTGCTGCCCGAACGCGCGAAGAAGACTCAATCGCCGTAGAGCACGAGGAACGCGGTGACCTTGTAATACGGCTCGGTGTGCGCGCCACCGTCGTACGCGCACATCGCGCCGAGGGTGCAGGCGGAACACGGCATCGCATCGGGACGGCATGCGTTCACGTAGCTCTCCACGTCGTAACCGATGGTGTGCATCGCGCCGGGCGTGAGGGTCGTGCCGAGGTCGGTGATCCACGGTCGAACCACGTCGCCCGGACACCATCCCGCGCGCGAGGGCTGCCAGTTGCCGCGCTGATTGCTGATCGGATTCTGATCGCAGTCGTCGCGCCAGATGTCTTGCGGGTGATCCATTCCGTCGACGGTGAGGGTGTGCGTGCGCGGGCAGAATTCAGCGCAGTTCTGGGTGTTGCCCTGACCGTGCCCGGTCGTGATCACGTACATCGCGCTCGAGGTCACGCCGGTCGCCGGGACGTTCACCATCTGCGGCGTGAGCTGCATCGCGATCGGTCGCGCCGGATCGCCGTACACGGCCTGATCCCATGCCATCGGAATCGCGGCGACCGGTGTGCGCGCCGGGCGGCCGCTGGTGAACTCGAGCGTCGCGGTGAGAAGCCAGCCGTTGCCGTACTGGCTGCCGGGACCGACCCACGTGTCGATGAATGCCTGCACCGGCTGCGTGCCGTGAAAGAGCGGTTGCAGGTCGGTGACGTCGAGGTCCCAGTTGCCGCGGACGCCGTAGGTCGTGACGAAGCGCGCGAACTCGACGAACGGAGGCGGGCCGCCGTCGGCGGGTGCGGGGCCGGTTGCGATGCGGAGCGAGCCGAGGCGGTCCCACACATCGCAGCGATTCGAGGGGCACTCGAGCGTGAGGTGGAGCACGACCGACTGGAACGGTCCGTCGGGGAAGCTCGCGCTGCCATCGACGGTGCGGTGGTTCTCCGTGCTGGTGAACGACAGTTGCGTGCCGTCGAAGACGGTCACCGTGGTGATCGTCGGCGCGACGTCCTCCGCGACATCGAATGCGTCGGCGAGGGAATCGACGGCGGCGTCGTGGGCGTTGTTCGACGAGCAGGCGCTCGCGAGCGCAAGGAGAAGAACGGAGGCACGAAGGAGTGGCTGCACGGCGGGAGTGTAGCGCGCGGTTGATTTCCGGCGGGTAAACCCGCGGCAACGATTCCGAACCTTCGACTGCGCGAAGCTCGCGATGACGGCGATGCTCACGAGCCACGGGTGCCGCATCGCTTCACGGCGAGCCTCACGACCGTGAGGCCTCGGAAGCGTTGCCGTGGCTTCATCAGCCGCCGGGCAGCCGAAAGAAAGCACTTCCCACGACTCGCCCGATCCGATCGAATCCAGTCCAGCGATGACACGCCGCGCGATCCCGTTGCTCACCGCATGTCTCGCGCTCGCGCCACGCGCATCGTTCGCGCAGTCGTCGTCGAGCCGGCCTCCCAGTGCGGCTCCGAGCGCGACGCAGCCGCCGCGACTGACCCGCTTCGTCGAGGCCGTCTATCCCGCCGAGGCATTGCGGCGCGGTGAAAGCGCAACCGTAAGGTTGCAGATCGACATCGACGACGGCGGGCACGTCACCGGCGTCTCGGTGGTCGAATCGAGCGGGGTGTCCGCGTTCGACGAAGCCGCCGTGGTGGCCGCGCGCGAATTCGAGTTCGAGCCCGCGCGTCGCAACAACACGGCAGTCGCCGCGCGCATTCGGTATCGCTATCGATTCACACCGCCGGTGCGCCGCCCTACCGACGAAGACGCGCCGCGACCGA
>CBIHQZ010000187.1:0-9054 GCA_966212315.1 uncultured Myxococcales bacterium | reverse complement strand
CGACCGGTGGTTCCGATCGCGCGCGGGCCTGCGTTGGCGGCGCGATCGATGGCGGCCTGGAAGGGGAGGGTGACGTGCGCGCGGCCCGAGACCGTCAGTCGCGAGAGAACGCCGAGGCCCTTCTTCTCGAACGTGTCGATCTCGTCGAGCAGCACGACCGGATCGATCACCATGCCCGCGCCGAGCACGCACGCCGTCTTCGGATGGAGCACGCCCGACGGGAGCAGATGCGTGACGATCTTCTGTCCTGCGACCTTGAGCGTGTGCCCTGCATTCGCACCGCCTGCGTATCGAACGACCATGTCCGCCTGCTCGGCGATCAGATCGACGATCTTGCCTTTCCCCTCGTCACCCCACTGGGCGCCTACTACGACAACGGCCGGCATCGTTTCCTCGTCTCGTCAGCTGCGAACGTGATCAATCAGAGCTTCGCGGGGCGAAGCGTGCCCGTGTGTGGATCGACTTCGTTCAGGACGTCGCCGGCGCACACGAACGCGGCATCGTACCCACCTGCCAATGCGAACCCAAGGACACTGCGGGCGTCGGTCATCGCGCATTCGGCGACGGCCATCCCAGCCTCGCGCAATCGATCGGCGTGCATGCCGCGCGTGGCGATGTCGCCGCCGAGTGCAATGCGCCGCGGACCGCCCGCTTGCTGCGGGCCATTGCGGGACGCCGCCCACTCGACGATTTCGAGATCGAGTGCACAGCCCGTTGCCGCGCGCGGGGTTCCGTAGCGTTCGAGCAGCGAATCGTAGCGGCCGCCGGCGCCGAGCGGTTCGCCCGGCCCTTCGGCGAGGAGTTGGAACGTGACGCCGGTGTAGTAGCCGAGGCCGCGGATCTCCGAGAAGTCGAAGAGCACGCGGTCCGCGAGACCGACGCGCGCGAGTCCGTCGACGATCGCGCGAAGGTCGGCGATGACGGGTTTGAACTCGCCTTCGAGCAGGATGCGCTCGGCGCGATCGAGCACATCGGCGCCACCTGCGAGAGCTGTCGCGCGCGCCATCACCGAGGTCGCGTCGAATGCGCCGCCGAGCAGGCGCGAGAGCGTCGCGGTGTCGCGCGATGCGAGCGCGTCGGTGACGGCGTCGCGCAGCGAGTCGGCGACGTTGCGAAGAAGGATCTCGCCCATCGCGGCGTGACCGAGTTCGATGTGCGCGTCCGTGATGCCTGCGTCTCGCAGCGCAGTGGCAGCGGCGCGAATCACTTCCACGTCGGCCGCGGGACCGCTCCAGTCGATGCACTCGATGCCGGCCTGCGCGATCTGTCGATGACGTCGCGCGCGCCCGCGGGGACGACGCACCACCGAGCCTTCGTACATGAAGCGCAACGGCCCGGGCGTGTCGCGATAACGCGTCGCCGCGATGCGTGCGATCTGCGGCGTCATGTCGGGACGGAGCGCGAGTACTTCGCCCGTCTCGGGATCGAGAAAGCGCACCATGTCGCGACGCGCGTTCGGCGAGAGCCCGCGCGCGACGACTTCTTCACGCTCGAACGCGGGCGGAACGACTTGCTGGTAGCCGAACGATTCGAAGCGACCGAGCACGGCGCGCGCGATGGCACGGCGATGAATCGAACGCGGCGGAAGCAGGTCGCGCATGCCGGTCGGAAGCGCGAGCGGCGCGGTCGCGATGCGGAGCAGTCCGTCGGGGAGAGATGACATGACGCCCTGTCACCAATCGATCGGCACGACGACGACGTATCGATCGTGTGCGTGTTGCATGGACGCGAAGGGAAGCGGGAGCACCGCGGTCTTCGCGCAGGCCGCGACGTTGCCGGGGTTCGGGATGTTGCTCGTCGGCAGGCCCCATCCCGTCGCGTTGCTCGTGCTGAAGCGGAAGTCGAGATAGAGCGAGAGTCTCCCGTGCGCGCCGGACCGTGCGCACGCCGCGATCTGTGTGGAGCGACTCGCCACGTGACGATCGAAGTCAGCGAGCGACCCGCAGTCCGCGCCGCGAATCGGCGTCGGCGGTCCGCGATCGAAGCAGCGCGAAATGCTCGCAGGTCCGATGGTGATTCCCGCCGCGGTGGTGGGTTCGGCGGCCGTTCCCGCGCCGGGCGAAGGCGTTGCTCCCGCGCCCTGGTTCGCGGTTCCGGTGGGCGCGTCGTCGTCGACGGGGCCTGCCATCGAACCGGCATCGGTCGTCGTCGCCGTGGGGCTTTCGGTGAATCCGCCCGCGGTGCGCCCCGACCCGTCGGTGCTCGCACGCGCGCGCAGCTTCGGACGGAGGAGCATCATGCCGCCGCCGAATACCACGAGAAAACCCAGCACCAGCGAGGCGAGCGCGACGATCGCGACAGTCCGAGGTGCGTAAGTCCGGTCCACAGCGAGGGGTGTTGTTAGACGCCGCGGGAGGCAATTGCAACGGGGCATTCGGCGTGGACCTACCTCACCCCCGCTGCCGCGCGCCCCTCTCCCTCGACGCCCGCGCGTGGCGCGCGTACGCAGGTGTCGTCGAGAGAGGGGCTCGAAGGATGAGGCGTGATTGGCGAACAGCGCGCGGTGTGGTGCGGCGGGCCGGGAACGTCGAGGGCGCGGGGCGTCACGTGGCGAGCAGGGAATCCGCGGGCGCGTGGTCAGGAGGCGACGCAGGACGCATTCGCATGCCCGGAGCGAAGCTGGACGCGTTCAGGCGTGCGGGAGACAAACGCGCTGCGACGCGCGATCAACGCTTTCGGCGCTCGTACACCCTCGTTGCCTGCACCGCTCGTCACGCCACCATCGTTCCAGCCCCTCTCTCGATGATGCCTGCGTGCGCGCGCAAACCGCGGGCATCGAGGCAGAGGGGCACGCGGCAGCGGGGGTGAGGTACCTCCCTCCTTGTGTGCGTACGACCGCGTGGGATACCTTCCACGCGAACTGCGGATCGCGCCCGTTTGCACCGCGCGCAGAAAAGGAATCCGACGTCCATGACGATCGAGAACACGACCGGTCGCGAACACGCGGCTGTGTTGTCGAAGGCGCCGCTTGTCGGGCGCATGGCCGAACGCGAGGCGATTGCTGCTGCATTGCGCCGCGCGATCGAGACCAGCAGGCCGCAACTGTTGACCGTGATCGGCACGCGCGGGGTGGGCAAGTCGCGTCTCGTGACGGAAGTCGCCGCAGATCTCGCCGCCACCACGCCGGACGTTCGGGTATTCCGCGGGCAGTGCCGCCCCGAGAGCGAGCAAGGCGCGCTCGCGAAGATGCTCCGCACGCGACTCGGGCTCATCGACGGGATGGATGCCGACGCGCAGATGGACGAGATGCGGACGAAGCTCACCGAGATGTTCGGCGATCGCCGCGTCGGTGAGATTCTCCATTTTCTCGGCGCGTTTCTAGGCTTGAAGAGCGGCGGCACCCCGCTCGCGGATGCAGTCGACGAAGACCCGCGCGCGTTCTCGCAAGTCTCGCGTGCCGTGCTGCGACGCTTCTTCGAAGTCGACGCGCAGCGCTCGCCCTTGATGCTCGTGTTCGAAGATCTCCAGGACGCGCAGCCCGAGGGCATCCGGCTTCTCCGTCAGCTCGTCGAGCCGATGAACGCGCCGGTGGTGATCCTCGTGACCGCGCGCCCCGACCTGCTCGCGACCGTTCGCGACTGGCCGGAGTTTCTCGGCGAGCGTCACACGCGCATCGACCTCGGCGGGCTCTCTCCCGAGGAGAGCCACGTGCTCGTGAAGACACTGCTCTCGCGCGCGGGTCGCATTCCGAACGAACTCATCGACGCAGCCGTCGACATGGGCGGCGGGAATCCGCTGTTGCTCGAGCAGCTCTGCCGGATCTTCTACGACCAGAAGGTGCTTGTCGTCGGCGAGAACGGTTCGCCGCAGGTGTTCCTCGATCGACTCGACGACATCTCGCTTCCGATGAGTGTCGAAGACGCCGTGCGATCGCGTCTCTCGTCGCTGTCACCGCCCGAACGCGAGCTGCTCGAGATGGGCGCCGTGATGGGGCCGGTGTTCTGGCTCGGTGGTTTGGTGGTGCTCGGTCGTGCGCACAAGACGCCGCCCGAACTGTGGGGCGGTGCCGAGGATCTCGCGCCGCACTTCCGCGATCTACTGCACGGACTCGAAGAGCGCGACTTCGTGTTGCGCATGCCGGACAGCGCCATTCCCGGCGACGAGGAGTGGATCTTCAAGCACAACCTCGAACGCGAGATGCTCGCGAAGCTCGTCGCGCCCGAAGCCGCGACCGACTACCACCTGATGATGGCCGAGTGGCTCGAGTTCAGGTTCTCGGACCGCGCCGAAGAGCAACTCGACCTGCTCGCGCAACACTACGAGAGCGGCAATCGCCCGCTGCGTGCCGCCCGCTGCATGCTCGATTCAGCCGACCGTGCGCGCGCGCGATACGCGAACGCCAAAGCCGCGGAGCACTACGCGAAGGGGCTTCAGCTGCTCGGCGACTTCGATGTGCGACTGCGACTCGACGCGCATCACCATCTCGGTGACGTGCTGCAGCGACTCGGCAAGGTCGACGAGGCGATGAACGAGTTCCGCAGCATGCTCGGACTCGCGTTCCGTCTCGATCTCAAAAACAAGGGCGGCGCCGCGCACAATCGCATCGGTCGCTTGCATCGCGACACCGGCCATCTCGATCTCGCGATGAAGCACCTCGGCACCGCGCTGGCGTTGTTCGAAGGCGCTGGCGACGAACGCGGTGTTGCGAGTTCGTTCGACGACATCGGCAAGGTCCACTGGATGCGCGGCAACTACGATCAGGCGCTGCGCTACCTGCAGGACGCACTCACGCGTCGCGAAGCGCTCGGCGACAAGCGCTCGATCGCGCTCTCGCTGAACAACATCGGCCTCGTGTTCCAGGACAGCGGGCAATACAAAGCCGCGCTCGACGCGCTGACGCGCGCGCTCGAACTGCGTCGCGAAGTCGAAGACCTCCCCGGTGTGACCGCGACGCTGAACAACCTCGGGACGATCTATCAAGACAAGGGCGACGACGCCGAAGCGGTGCAGCTCTGGCACGAAGGGCTCGAAGTCGCGCGCGAGATCGGCGATCGAAAGCGGCAGGCCATCCTGATGTTGAACATCGGCGAGGGGCAGTACCGCATGCGCAACATCGACGAAGCGATTCGCATGCTCGGCGACGTCGAGCAGATCTGCATCGAACTCAGCGACCGCATTCTGCTCGCGGAAACATGGCGCGGTCTCGGCAAGGCGCACTTGCTCCGCGGTGATCTGAAGAAGGCGCAGAAGTTCCTCGAGCGCTCGGTGGAGATGTTCGAACTCCCGAAGTCGAAGGTGCACGTCGCGATCGCGCGTCGAACGCTGGGCGAGTGCCTCGCGGTGTACGGCTACGACAGCGAGCAGGGACGTCGGGCTGAAACGCTATTGCGACAGTCGCTCGAGATCTTCGAGGACTCCGGCAACGAACTCGAGTTCGCGCGCACCGCCAAGGTGCTGGCGGAGCTTCTCAGGCAGGCGCCCGAGACGGCGGGTTCGGGTCTCGCCGACGAAGCCGATCAATTGCGGCTGCGCGCCGACGAGATCTTCTCGAAGCTCCAGGTCGAAGAAGAAGCCGTGAATCCCTCGCCGCTGTATGGCACCGAGACCGATCGCATGAACTTCGGCACCGACACCACCGCGGACAACTCGGGGCTCTTCTTCGCGCCGCAGTTCGACACCGCCGAGAACGCGGCTGCGCCGAACGGCGAAGACCAACCGGATCCCGACGCCCCTTCAGTGTGAGCGAAACGACTCGATGACATTGCGAACCCAGGTCGACCGCGCGGCGATTCCGCCCGCGGCTCTCGAGATCTGCCGCCGACTCGACGCCGCGAAATTCGGCGCGTGGGTCGTGGGCGGCTGCGTGCGTGATCACCTCATGGGACGCGAGGTGTCCGACTGGGACATCTGCACGTCGGCCTCGCCGCAAGAGGTGATGAAGCTCTTCCCGAAGGTGATTCCGACGGGCGTTCAGCACGGCACCGTCACCGTGTTGATGTCGAAGACCGGCTACGAGGTCACGACGTTGCGCGGTGAGTCCACGTACACCGACGGTCGTCGCCCCGACGCGGTGTACTTCGTCGAGGACATCCAGCACGACCTCGCGCGCCGTGATTTCACCGTCAATGCGATCGCGTTCGATCCGGTGCGCGAGCAGTTGATCGATCCGTTCCACGGCATCGCGGACCTCGGTCGGCGCGTGATCCGCGCGGTCGGCAAAGCCAGCGAGCGATTCTCCGAGGACGGCCTGCGCGTGCTGCGGGCGGCCCGCTTCGTCGCCACCCTCGAGTTCGCGCTGGACGACGAAACGCGCGCGGCGATCGGTCCGAACATCGACACGTTCAAGAAGGTCTCGGTCGAGCGCGTGCGCGACGAGTGGGTCAAGACGATGAAAGCGCGCGCGCCGTCGCGAGCCTTCGAGGTGATGCACACCACGGGGATTCTGGATGCGGTGGACGCAGCGTTCGAGACGCTCACCACGACGCCCGAAATGGAACTCGGCGGGCCGAGCGTGTGGAAGCACTCGCTCGCGGTGCTCGATGCCGCGCCGATCGGCGACGTCATCGTGCGCATGGCGGCGATCCTTCACGACCTCGGCAAGGCGCAGACGCGTCGTCTCGATGACCACGGAAAGATCGCCTTTCCCGATCACGCCGCCGCGGGTGCCGGGCTCGCGGATGCGTTTCTCAAGCGGTTCAAGTTCTCCAACGACGAACGCGCGCGCATCACACATCTGGTGCGCCATCACGTGATCGATCTCGAGAAGCTCGCGCGCGACGCGGACGTGCGGCGCTTCATCGTGCGGGTCGGACCGAACGCGATGGATGATCTCTTCGCGTTGCGCCGCGCCGATCTCGTCGCGCGTGGTGACACCGCGGGACTCGAAGCGCTGGACGTGCTGCGCGGACGGGTTCGCGGCGTGATCGATACGAAGCAGCCGCTGAGCACCCGTGATCTGGTGATCGATGGCGGCGTGCTGCAGCGCGAACTCGGAATTCCGCCGTCGCGGAAGCTCGGCGAGATCCTGAATGCGTTGATGGAACGCGTGCTCGACGACCCCGCGCTGAACGAGCGGGGCGCGCTGCTCGCGATCGCACGGGAGATGGCCGGGTAGGGCCCTCGGACGCCCACGGACGAGATCCCAGAAATTCGCCGGCCGCCCGCCGATTCCCCTCAAGCTGCTCGCGGCACTGCCGATGAATGCCCCGGAGGCTCATGACGATGGGGACGACGGCGCAGGGTGTGGTGGGTGGAGAAGGCGTGAACCAGCGACCCACGATGCCGATTACGCGCGCGGCGATGGACCGTGCCCGCGCGCTCGATGTAGCGACCCTCGCGGCCGTGCCGATCGACGAACGTCCCACCGCGCCGGCGCCGGAAGGCACCGATGAGCGCGGGATCGAACTCGACATCATCAACATTCCGCTCGCGCAGATTCTCGCGAACGTCGCGGGGCCGGCGGCGGAGTCGTTCGAGCCGTAACGGCGGCGCTTTCGCTAGTCGGTCGTCGATGCGGTGAGTCCCCGTGCGACCTCGTGCGGCGAATGCTAGAAGCAGCGCCCGATGGACGGCTTCATCGACCTGCACTGCCACCCGATTCCCGGCATCGATGACGGCGCGAAGTCCGCGGCCGACGGCGTCGAACTCCTCGTCGGGCTTCGCTCGATCGGATTCACGCACGTCGTTGCTACGCCGCACATCCGCTCGGGGCTGTGGGAGAACCGTGCGGCCACCATCGCTCCTGCGCGAGCGCTGCTCGAAGACGCGATGAGCCAGGCACGCACCGCAGGACGCGAACTGCCGGCGTTCGACGTCGCAGCCGAGCATCTGTTCGACGACGTGGTGTGGGATCTCTTCGCGAAGAAAGAGGCACTCCCGTATCCGGGAGGCGGCGCCGCGCTCGTGGAGTTCCACTACGACAACATTCCGCACCGCGTCGAAGTGCGACTGTGGCGGCTTGCGAAGCAAGGCATCACGCCCGTGCTCGCGCATCCCGAACGATACGCACCGCTGGCGCGCGACAGCGAGCGACTCCGGGAAATCATCGGCGCCGGGGCGAAGCCGATGCTCGATCTCATGAGCCTCGTCGGCGTCTACGGTCGCAGCGTGCGCGCGACCGCGGAGCGAATGCTGGACGAAGGACTCTATGCCGCCGCGTGCAGCGACTCGCACAAGTCGTCCGACGTAGCGGCCGTCCGCGAGGGGATCGATGTGTTGCGAAAGCTCGTCGGCGACGAGGGCGTGCAGCGGTTGCTGGTCACCGCTCCGGGCGAACTCCTGCGCGCGAAGTCGCCCTGACGGCGCGCGCACGGGCTGCGTGCTTTGCCTGGAATTCCCGCGGAAAACGCCCGATGTAGCGCCACGAGCTTTGTGGTACACCGCCGCAGGCTCGTGACATCTCCTTCGCTTACTCCGAACGAATCCTCGCCCCCCGTGAGTGCGCTCTCGCCCGCCGAGAAAGCCGCGCACGCCTCGGCGTTCCGACGCAAACTCGCCATCCGACTGACCGTCTCGCTAATCATCGGCGTCGGCTTCGTGTGGTTCATGAAGCGCGCCGGGCTCGACGTCGCACCGAGTCGCAGCGCCTTCGTGAACGTGCGCTGGTGGACCGTTCCGACGTACTGCGTGCTCTACATCTTCGTGCACTATTTCCGCGCGATGCGCTGGGAGTACCTGCTCCGCCCCGTCGCGACCGTTCCCAGGCGCCGCATCATCTCGATCGGCTTCATCGGCTTCTTCGCGATCCTCGTTCTCCCGCTGCGCATGGGCGAATTCGTTCGCCCGTATCTCATTCGCCAGAAGGGGAAGATCTCGGGGAGCGCTGCGATGGGAACGATCGCGGCCGAGCGCGTGCTCGACGGCCTCTATGTCGCGGGTGGCCTCGCGCTCGCGTTGCTCTTCGTGCCGCGCCGGGATCTCACCGGCGTTCGCATCGGTCCACTCGACGTCTCGCGCGTGCCGCAACTCGGGTACCTCGCGTTCGCAGGATTCGCCGGTGTCCTGGTGATCCTGGCGTTCTTTCTCTGGCAGCGCGCGTTCGCGGAACGCGTCACCGAAAAGGTCGTCGGCCTCGTGTCGCCGCGCCTCGCGAAGCGTTTCGCCGAGATCGTCGGC
>CBIHQZ010000186.1:0-9076 GCA_966212315.1 uncultured Myxococcales bacterium | reverse complement strand
CACGGCACGGTCGTAGTCTGCGAGCGCAGCTTTCGTTTCGAGCCGTGCGTGCCGGGCGCGAGCCCGCGCGAGCAGCGCCCGCGCGTGATGCGGGTTGCTCGTGAGCACCGCGTCGGCCTTTGCGAACGCGAGGTCGTGATCACCGATCGCCAGCGCCGATCGCGAAGTGCCGAGCATCGCGTCGGTCCCGACCACAGCGTCGTTTTCGCACTGGCGGTAGTGCTTCACTGCGTCGCCGTGCCGCCCCGACTTCTCGAGTTGCTCGGCGACGTGCAGTCGCAACGGTGCGTTGTCGGGTGATCGGTCGAGGGCGTCGAGAAGGAGTTTGAGCGTCGGATCGAGGTTCTGTCCGTCCGTCATGGTTGCGCGCAGTATGCCATACGCACGCATCGCGACGGGCCGCGCTCAGTGCTCGGGCTTCTCCATGAAGACCTTCTTGCGCTTGTTGCGGTAGCTGATGCGAATCGGCACGCCCTCGAACCCGAATCGCTCGCGCAACTGGTTCTGCAGATAGCGCGTGTACGAAGGATGAACGTACTCGGCGGCGTTGCTGATCGCAGTGAAGCGCGGCGGCCGGACCGACACCTGCGAGATGTAATACAGACGCACCGTGCGGCTGCTCTGCGCGGGGGGCGGATGGCGGTCGATTACTTCTTCGAAGAAGCGATTCGCTTCACCGGTGGTCACGCGCTTGCGGAACGAGTCGTACACGCGGTCGACGAGATCGAGCAGCGCGGTGGTTCCCTTGCCGTGCTTGGCGCTGAGACGCTGGATCGGGATCCATGGCGCGAACGTGAGGCGATCGCGGGCCGAACTCACCGCTTTCTTCTCGGCGGTCGAATCGAGCGCGTCGACCTTGTTCAGTCCGAGAATGATCGCGCGACCACGCTCCTCGGCGAGTCCCACGATGCGCAGGTCCTGATCGGAGAGAACGCCCTCGGTCGCATCGAAGAGAAGGATCACGACGTCGGCGCGTTCCATCGCGCGGATCGCCTGCATCACGCTCGTCATCTCGACGGGCGCGCTGACCGAACGCTTGCGGCGAATGCCGGCGGTGTCGACGAAGACGTACGAGCGATCGCCCTTCTGAACGAGCGTGTCGATCGCGTCGGTGGTCGTGCCGGGGACCGAATCGACGAGGAGCCGATCGCTCCCGACCAGACGATTGATCAGCGACGACTTCCCCGCGTTCGGCCGACCCACGACGGCAACGCGCGCGACGTCTTCGTCGAGAACGACATCGTCCGCGGTGTGCGGCGGGAGTTGCGCGAGGATCGCGTCTTCGAGCTGGGGCATGCCGCGGCCGTGCAGCGCGCTCACCGGAACGACGTTCGGCACACCGAGCGAGTACAGGTCCATCGCGTCGGCATCGCGCTTCGACGAATCGGCCTTGTTCGCGACGTAGATCACGGGCCGCCCCGCGCGGCGCAACAAGTCGATCGCGAGCCGATCGGCATCTTGCAGCGGCGTCGTCGCGTCGGTCACGAAGACCACGAGATCCGCTTCGGAGATCGCGACCTTCACCTGGTCACGAATGCCCGCGATGATCGGATCTTTTGCTTGAGGATCGAAACCGCCGGTGTCGACGAGCACGTACGGACGCCCGCGCGCGTCGGCATCCGCGTAGTGACGATCGCGCGTCACACCGGGGACGTCTTCGACGATCGCGACGTGCTTGCCCACCAGACGATTGAACAGCGTGCTCTTGCCGACGTTCGGACGACCGACGACGGCCACCAGCGCGCGCGACCCACGCGCCACGCGGAACTCCGGCGGCACAGTGCGCTCGCGCCTGTAGAACTCCGGCTTCTCTTCTGCGCCGTCCTCCGACGGCTCTGCGCTTTCGCGCGGTGTACGAGGCTTCACCATCACGTGCTCACTTTCCAGATCGCCCCGCCGCCGGTGCCGCGTATCCGAGACGCATCATCGCTTCGTGCGACCGCGTCCAATCGGGCGACACCTTCACCCACAGTTCGAGAAACACTTTGCGCCCGAGCAGCCCTTCGATCGACTGACGCGCGCGCGACCCCACGGCGCGAATGCGTTCGCCGCCCGAGCCGATGAGGATCTTCTTCTGCCCGGCGCGTTCGACGTGAATGGTCGCCGCGATGTGCAGCGTCGGCGCTTTCTCGTCGAAGCGTTCGATCTCCACCGCGGTCACGTACGGAATCTCTTCCGCGGTCTCGTGGATCACCGCTTCGCGAATGCGCTCGGCGACGAGATATCGCTCGGGACGATCCGTCAGCGTGTCTTCGGGAAACAACGCTTCGCCTTCGGGGAGCCGCGACGAGCATTCGTTCATCAGGCCTTCGATGCCGTCGCTCGCGTTCGCGGAGATCGGCACGATCGCATCGAACGAACGGATCTTTCCGTACGCTTCGAGCAGCGGGAGCATGTCCTTCTTGCTTCGCAGCCGATCGATCTTGTTGAGCGCGAGGATCATCGGCTTCTCGATGCCCGCCATCAGCTCGAACACGATCGCATCGCGCGACGGCCCCGCGTGCCCTTCGCTGGCATCCGCAACGACCACCACGACGTCGGAGTCCTGCGCCGCGAGACGCGACTCCTGATTCATGTACTCGCCGAGACGACGATGCGGTCGATGGATTCCGGGCGTGTCGACGAAGATGGCCTGGGCGCTCTTCGAGGTCACGACCGCGGTGATGCGATCACGCGTCGTCTCGGGCTTCGGCGTCGCGATCGACACGTTCTCGCCCGCGAGCGCGTTGAGCAGGGTGCTCTTGCCGACGTTCGGTCGGCCCACAAGTGCTACATAGCCGGACCGCATGGGGGCGGGGTTGTACCGCATCCCGCGCCGTTGTCGCCACGCTCCGTCATTTCCCACGGAGCAGCTGCATCCACCGATCGCTTTGCAACGCCCCGGGTTCGCGACGCACACTCGCGAGATGCCTCTGGTCCGCGTTCTCGCCGGTGCGGCTTCGACGTTGCTCGTCGCTGCATTCGTCGCCCCGGTCACACAGACGGGGCACGTCGAGCGCGTGCGTCTTCCGCCGCCATCGATCGTGTGGATCGCCGCGGGGGACTTCACGATGGGGAGCGACGGAGACCATCTGGTCGCAGGCGTGGACCTCTGCGATCGCGATCCGCTCGCGCATCGACGCGACGCGATCGAGACGTGCTTCGGCACGGCGAACCCGCTCGACGCGACGCTGTGTCAATCGAGCGTCGACCCCGCGCGCTGCGGTCCCTTCGACGCACGCGGGCATTCGGTGCGCTGTCCGAGCACGCTCCTCGTGCACGAAAGCGGTGCGCATGCGGTATGGCTCGACGCGTTCGGCATCGATCGCACCGAGGTCACGAACGCGAGCTACGAACGATGCGTTCGCGCGGGCGCATGCAGCGCTTCGATCGTGACGCCGGGATCGCCGCTGCTCGGCGGCGCCGACCATCCGGTGGTGGGCGTGAGCTGGACCGACGCGGCGAGTTACTGCGCGTGGGTACACGGACGCCTCCCGACCGAAGCCGAGTGGGAACGCGCCGCGCGCGGGCGTGACGAACGCGAGTTTCCGTGGGGCGAGATGTGGAATCCGCGCTTCGCCAATCACGGCTCGCTCGATCCCACGCACGCACAACCGGGGATGCCCGGTTGCTATGCCGATCGCGACGACGGCTACGCGATGACCGCACCGGTCGGGAGCTTTCCGCAGGGTGCATCGCCCGACGGGGTGCTCGACATGGCGGGAAACGCCTGGGAGTGGACCGCGGATTTCTGGCACGACCTCGAGAACCTTCCGTGGTCGCGCAGCGAGTCGCGCTACCCGTCTTCGTCGGATCCGTCGACGCGTCCGCGAGTGGTCGCGCCACACGGAGCGAGTCATGGATCCGCGCACGTGATCCGCGGCGGTGGATTCGACGTTCCGGCGTTCATGCTCCGCACCACGTTCCGCCTTGCCGCCGGCGCTTCGGCTCGTTCGCTCTCGATCGGGGTGCGCTGCGCCTATGACCGGCCTTGAGTCCTCGCGTGGTCCGCGCGTGTTGACGCGCAGCCCATCGCTCGCCTAGAACCCCGCCACCCACATGCGTTCCGCCTTTGCTCTCGCCGCATTTCTTCTCCTCGCCGGTTGCGAAACCTCGCCGATCGGCGGCCGCTGCAGCGAGAACGCAGACTGCGACCGAAGCATGTCGGGCGCGACGGCGCAGTGTTACTCGGTTACTTCGCCGGGCCGCTCCTGCCCCGGCGGCAGCAACAATTGCGTCTGCTGCCCGGTGGACACCGCGGCCGCGAACTTGATCGACGGCTGTCACCGAACCCCGGACACCGATTCGGGCGTCGAAGCGGGCACCGATGCCGCAACCGATGCCTCGGCCGACAGCGGCAACGACGCGGCGGACGTCGGGACGGATGCGATGAACGACGTGGGCACGGACACCGGCGTCGGCTGCACCTGCACCATCGGTCAGTACTGCGACACTTCGAGCGGCACGCCGACGTGCGTTCCGCAGCGGGCGATCGGCGTGACGTGCGCCGTGGACACCGAGTGCCAGACCAGCCATTGCGCGGACAGCGTGTGCTGCAACTCGGCGTGCTCGGGCGCAGGGCTCTCGTGCAACTCGTCGCCTGACTTCGCGGGACTCTGCATGCCGATCGCGTCGATGGACGCCGGCGTGACCGACGGCGCCACCGAATAGCGCGCGATCAACCGCTCGCTTTTCCCCACGGAATGCTGGCCGACGGGCCGCGCGATTCCTTCATGCGCCAGCGCGCGACGCTGAGCGCATCGAGTCGCTCTCGCAGACATCCCGCGCACACGAACGACGCCGACGCGCCCGTTCCGATCGACACCACTGCTTCGCTTCGATCGCCGCACGTCGCGCAGAGGGCGCTCACCGATCCGTCTTCGCGCGCTTCGTGACCCGTCACGATTCCGCGTCCGTCTACTCGCACTTCGATGTGATTCGCCATGCGGTCATACGACCGTCAGTCGCAGCGAACGTCAACAGCGAGCGTCACCGACGCGGCTTCTTCAACTCGATGACGCGCTGGTTCATCAGCTCCCACACGGTGCGCAGCACTTCGAGCGCGGGCATCCCGGCGGTGTCCATGACTTCCTCGATCGTGACGCTGCCGTCCAACTGCGACAGCAGGAATCCGGCGCGATGATCGAGCGAGAGCCATTTGAGTTCCGAACGCGGCACCGCCATCACGGGCGTCATGTCGAGTCCGCCCAGACGCGAGATGTACATCTGCGTGAGACGCGAACGGCATTCCTCGGCGACGCGATGGGTCTCGGTGTCGTCGCCCGCGTCGGACAGGATCGATTCGGCGATGCTCAGCGCGCCGGTGAAATCTCCGAGCGCGAGGCGTTCGTGCATTTCGCGGCGCGGGTCGACCTTCTCCATGCCGGGCGGAAAGCCGCTCGCCCGCTCGACCAACGCAGTCGCTTCGGCGCCGATCGGATCGAGCGCCAGTGGAATCGCCGACGGGATCGCGCGGCGCGCGGGATTCGCGGCGGACGCGTTGGACGCCACGCCGACCGGCGACCACGAGAGATCATCGCCTGACGGGCCGCGCGGATCGCTGTTCACCGGAGATGGCGGTGACACGGCCTCGGCTGACTTCTCGAAGCTGAACGTGAACTCGGGCTCGGGTCCCATCGTCGCGAGACGCCCGCTGCGCATCGCGTTGGTCGACGGCGACGCCACCGGCCGCTCCGCCGTCGCGGGGGGATCGACCGCATGAGCGTCCTCGAGTGGCCAGTCGAGATCGAGATCGAGATCGTCGTTACCAGTCGTTTCGATCGCCGGACCTTCGTCGAACGCGGGGTCGAGCAGCGCTTCCCACCGCGGCTCGCCCGTGTCGGCGGCCTTCTTCGCGGCAGCAGCATCGTCGTTCGCGGTCACCGCACGGACGCCGCGGCTCGTGAAGATCCGCGGCGGCGTCTGGCCTGGCGTCACAGGCACGCCCTGCGGAGGCGCAGGGACCGTCAACGCTTCGCGAGGCGCCGAAATCCGGGGACGCACGGGCACACCGTCGCTGTCCAGCGCGGTCAGCTTCGTCGTCGGCTCGGCCGCGTCGTCATCGTCGAGATGAACGGCGTCGTGCTTCGGATCCGACGGACGTCTGTTGCCTGGAGGTGCCACGCTAGCCCTTCGAAACCACGCCCTTGAACATTCGCAACGTTCGCGACAGCGCTTCGTTCAGTTCCTTGAGCGATGCAAGATCCCGGCGCTCGATCGCACCGCGCGCGCGCTCGACCACGCCACGCGCTTTCTCGAGCGCATCTCGACCGTAGTCGCTCGCGCCGACGACGCGCGTGACCGGCTCGAACATGCGTTCGATGTCGGCGATGAGCTGATCGGTCTCTTGCTTCTTCGCTTCGAACTCTTCGCCGGCTTTGCGCTCGACCGCGTAGTTCTTTCCGTCGGCGACCATCTGCGCGATCTCGTCTTTCGTGAGACCCGAGGTCGCCGTGACGGTGATCGCCTGCTCTTTGCCCGTCTCGAGATCTTTCGCCTGCACCGACACGATGCCGTCGGCGTTGATCTCGAACGTGACGTCGATCTCGACCTGGCCGGCCGGGCCGCGACGCAGACCGTCGAGCAGGAACTCGCCGAGCAGTTCGTTCTCTTCCGCTCGCTCGCTCTCGCCCTGCATGACGAGAATCTTCACGGCGGTCTGGTTGTCACGCGACGTGGTGAAGAGCTTGTGGCTCGACGTCGGTACGGTGCTGTTCTGCGCGATGACGGGCTCGAACAGACCACCCGCGACCATCACGCCGAGCGTGTGCGGGGTGACGTCGAGAAGGATCATCTTCTGCGACGAGTCCATGAGCGCGTTGCCCTGGATCGCGGCGCCGAGTGCGACGACTTCATCCGGGTGCACGCCCTTGTTCGGTTCGCGCCCGAAGAACTCCGCGACCGATCGCTCGATGCGCGGCACACGCGTCATGCCGCCGACCATCACGACTTCTTCGATCTCTTCGCGACCGATGCCCGCGTCATCGAGCGTCTGCCGCACGATATCCACGGTGCGATCGATCATGTCGCCGCAGAGTTTCTCGAACTCGGCGCGGGTCAGAACGCGCTGGAGATGCAGCGCTTCGTTGCGACCCGACGAAATGATGAACGGCAGATTGATCTCCGCCTCGCGCACGCCCGACAGCTCGATCTTGGCTTTTTCCGCGGCGTCCTTGAGCCGCTGCAGCGCCATGCGGTCCTTGCGCAGATCGATCCCGTGCTCCGCGCGAAAGCCCTCGACGAGCCAGTCGATCACGCGCGCGTCGAAGTCTTCACCACCGAGGAACGTGTCACCGGCAGTGCTGATCACCTTGAAGACGCCGCCCGAACCGATCTCGAGGATCGAGATGTCGAACGTGCCGCCACCGAGGTCGTACACGGCGACGAGCTTGTCCATCTTCTTGCCGAAGCCGTACGCGAGCGCGGCGGCGGTCGGTTCGTTGATGATGCGAATGACATCGAGCCCGGCGATCGCACCGGCGTCCTTGGTGGCCTGACGCTGGTTGTCGTTGAAGTAGGCGGGGACCGTGATGACGGCTTTGGAGACTTCGTGACCGAGGTACTCCTCGGCGATGAGTTTCATCTCCGCGAGGATCATCGCGGAGACTTCCGGCACCGAGTACGTCTTGTCACGCAGTTGGATGCGCACGTCGCCGTGCGGCCCTTCGACAACCTTGTACGACGCGCTCTGAACGACTTGCCGAACCTGCGGAGAGTTCCACTTCCGCCCGATCAAACGCTTGGCGGCGTAGACGCTGTTCTCGGCGTTCGTGATGGCCTGACGCTTCGCGAGGTGACCGACCAGACGCTTTCCGGTCTCGGTCATCGCGACCATCGACGGCGTGGTCTTGTACCCGCCGCGGTTCGCGATGACGGTCGGCACGCCCCCTTGAACGATCGCGACGCATGAATTCGTCGTGCCGAGGTCGATCCCGATGACCTTGTCCATTCCTGTCAGTCCTTTCACTCACCCGCGCGCGCGAATGTTCGCCAACCCCGGCCGTGGGCGGCGATGCGATCACTCGTGCGCGACGCTCAAGCCCTTGCTCGTGCCAGCAAGTCTTTCACGATCGGAGAGTGCGGGTCCAGCTTTGCCGCAGATTCGATTGCCGCAAGCGCGCTGGCTTTCATCCGGACCGACAGATAGATCTCCGCGAGGAGCGCATAGCCGTCCACGCGTGGGGCTGCTTGCACCGAGCGCTTGGCCAGCTCGGCGGCTTTCTGCGGTTCCTTGCCAGCCCGGAGCATCGCGTTGGCGGCACGGAGCAACACGCCGGCGTCACGCGGCCGCCCCACGACCGCCCGCTGCCAGTTGTCCGCGGCGGCGTCCCAGCGCGATTGCGACTCGGCCTGCTTCGCCAGCTCGATGTACTTCTCCGCGAGTGCTTCCGACGATCGCCGCCCCGTCTCCTCTGCGCGGGTCCGGAGTGTGGCGTCGTCGGGAAAGATCATGAGGGCGAGTTGCAGCGCGTTCGACTCGCCGAGGAGATCTTTTCGCGCCGCCGATTCGTCCGCGAGGCGAAGGTAGTGCTCGAGCTTCGCAGTGCGCTCGGCATCGAGGCGCGAGGACCGGGCGTACTGAAGTGACGCGAGCGTGCTGCTCGAGATGGTCGTCCCGGAGATCGTCTGTCTCGGTGGACCGCCGGGTTCGGGCGAGCGCGGCATGGTCGGGTAGCGCCCGGTCGTTCCCGCAGAACCGACACCCATCTTGCGGGCGAGTGCCTCGCGCGCGGCACGTCGCGCGGCTTCGTGATCGACCAACGGCGGCGCGACCGACACCGCGGGAGACGTCTGATGCGTGGGGGCTCGCGGCTGCGAACGGTCGGGGATGATCGGGTCGTTGTGCGAGGTTCCGCGTGTGAACTGCGCGGGTGCCGGCGTCGCGATGTGCGCTGGTGCCAGCGGCGCGGGCTGCGGCGCAGCGTGCATCCCCGCGCTCGACGGGCGCGACGGAGGCGCGGTGGTCGACGAAGGAGTGGGCGATGAAGTGGTCGCGCGAACGGCTTCCGCGATCTCGCGCGGCACGACGTGTTTCGCGGTGACCGCAGTGGTGTTCACGCCGCGCGTCGCATCGTAGGCAGCGCGCGCGTTGCGGTTG
>CBIHQZ010000185.1:0-9079 GCA_966212315.1 uncultured Myxococcales bacterium | reverse complement strand
ACGTGGTTCGCGAACGACTCGGGCAGGGCTTGCTCGGCGGCGTGACGCTGTTCAAGCGGAACATCGTCGATGTCGCGCAGACGAACGCGCTCTGCGCCGCGATCGCGGATGCAGGGCCGGCGGATCTTTCGCCGATCGTGTCGATCGACCAGGAAGGCGGGCGCGTCGCGCGACTCGGTGCGCCGGTGTTGCAGCTGCCGCCGATGGCCGTGCTGGGGCGCATCGACGATGCATCGCTCACGCGGCGGGTGGCGCATGCGCTCGGTGATCAGCTGGCCGCGATCGGTATCAACCTCGACTTCGCGCCGGTGGCCGACGTCGACTCGAACCCGGACAATCCGATCATCGGCGATCGCTCGTTCGGGCGGGATCCGGCGCTGGTGAGCGAGCACGTCGTCGCGTTCGTGGAAGGGCTGCGCGATGCAGGCGTGCTCGGGTGCGCGAAGCATTTCCCGGGGCATGGAGACACCGCGCACGACAGTCATCTCGAGCTGCCGTTGCTGAAGCACGATCGCGAGCGCGTCGATCGCATCGAACTGCCGCCGTTTCGCGCGGCGGCGAAAGTGCGGGTCGCGTCGGTGATGACCGCGCACGTCGTGTTCGAAGGCATCGCGCCGGGGACGCCGGCAACGCTCGCGCGCCGGGTGGTGATCGATCTGTTGCGCGGCGAACTCGGCTTCGACGGCGTGTGCTTCAGCGATGACCTGCACATGAAGGCCATCGCCGATCGCTACAGCATCGAAGAATCGTCGGTGCTCGCGATCGAAGCGGGGTGCGACGGGTTGCTCATCTGCCGCGACACCGACTCGCAAGAACGGGCGCGCATTGCGCTCGAACAGCGCGCGCGCGATCACGCCGACTTCGCCAACCGGCTCCGCGAAGCGCACGACCGGATGGTCACGATGCGTTCGCTGGCGCCGCTTCGTCCGGTGCGCGATCCCGAAGCATTGCGGGCCGTGTTCCAACGTTCCGATCTCGCGGCCTTGCGCGACGAGATCTTCAGCCGCGCCAGCCGCGCGTGAATGCCGGCGCCGCGCGCGTCGTCACAGCGAGAACCCGCACCGTCACATGAACCGCTTCATTCTTTCCGCCGCAGTCGTCACGTTCGCGGGCGCCATCGCCTCGATGCCACACGCGCATCACGATCCCGCTTCACGCTCGGCACACGGACCCAACGGCACGCCGCGCAACATCCCGTACACGGTGGTCCCCGTCGTGCACCCCGGTCACATCGAAGGCTCGGTACGCTGGCACGATGCGATTCCGACGCGCGCTCCCATCGCAGTGCCGCCTGCCATCGCGCAGAGCCAGCGTGCGTGCGGCGCGAGCACACCCGATCCCACGCTCGTCATCGACCCCGCCACGCGAGGGCTCGCGAACACGGTGGTCTACCTCGCGGACATCGCCCGCGGCGCAGCGCCCGCCCCCGCGCCGGTGGTGATCCAGCAAGAGCACTGCTCGTTCGGACCGCACGTCGTCGCGACCACGGTCGGCGGAACGCTTCGCATCGGCAATCGCGACTTCGGCGTGCTGCACAATCTTCACGGCTATTACGGACTCAGCGGCGACGACGCGATGTTCAACCTCGGATCACCGTCGGGCATCTCAGTGGCGCGCGCGATCGATCGCGAAGGGATTCATCGCATCGTCTGCGACGCCGGGCACACGTGGATGCTGCTCTACGTGCACGCTTTCGATCATCCGTACTACGCGGTCACCGATGCGAACGGGCATTACCGCATCGACAACGTTCCGCCCGGCACCTATCGGCTCCACGTCTGGCACGAAGGGTGGACCGCGAACGGAACGGACGCTCACGGACGCACTGCGTGGAGCGCGCCGGTGGAAGCCGAGCGCAGCGTGACGGTCGGCGCGGACGGATCGATCGCGGCTGACGTGGACTACGGCGCGAGCGCTGCGAACTTCGTCGCGGCACCGCCGGCGAGTGCTGCGACGCGTCGTCACTGAGCGAGTGAAGAGGAGCGGTCGGTCGTCCGTCGAAGCGGTGATAGCTTCGAGGTACACCGACCATGCGAACGACGCTCGCCGCTGCTCTCTGTTTTCTCGCCGTTGCGTTCGGTGCGGTGGAAGCGCGCGCGGACATCGCGTGGCGCCACGGTGTCATCGATCCGGTGCTCGTCGAAGCGCGCGCGAATCAACGGATGGTGCTGCTCGACTTCGGTGCCGACTGGTGCGGACCCTGCCAGACGATGGACGCCATGGTGTGGTCGCGTGCGGACGTCGCCGCAGCAATCGCGCCCGGCTACGTCGCACTCCGGGTCGACGCCGATTCGAGCGAGGGTGCCGCCCTCATGCGTCGGTACAACGTGGGCGCGCTGCCGACGGTGCTCGCGCTCCGTGCGGACGGAACCGAGATCGACCGCCTCACTGGCGACAACGACTCGACCACCATCATTGCCGCGCTCGCCGCGTGGCGTCGGGGTGAGAGCACTCTGTCGGTGCTGGCCGCGCGGGTAGCGCAGCGCCCGAACGACCTCGCGATGCGGCTCGATGTCGGAACGCGCTTCGCCGATCGCGGTGATGCCGCGCACGCGCTCGAGCACCTGCAGCGAGTGATCGCGGGCGATGCCGGCAACGCGCAGGGATACAAGTCACGCGCGCTGCTCGCGATGGGCGATCGACTGTATCTCCGCGCGCTCCACGATCCCGAACACGCGGTCGCGCCGCTGCGTGAACTCACGCATGACTACCCGGCGAGCGAAGCGGCGACGCAGGCGCAGGTGCCCTTCGCGACCGCACTGCATCGCACTCGCAACGACGCCGAAGCGGGCCGCGTGATCGATGCGTTTCTCGTGTCGGCTGGCACCGCGACCGCGGGGACTCGCGCCAACAGCGTGGCGTGGATGATGTTCCGTGAGCGGTGGGATCTTCCGCGCGCCGAACAAATCGCACGCGCGGGGATGACTCGCGCACCGCGTGATCACGCGCTCACCGACACCCTCGCGGAAATCATTTTCGCGCAGGGGCGCGCCGCCGAAGCCGTCGAGATCGAACGGAGCGCGGCGCGGCTCGATCCCGGAAATAGCTATTACCGACAGCAGATCGAACGCTTCCAAGCTGGGGCGTCTTCGAGCGTGCCCGCCAGTGCAGCTCCGTCGAATCCGAGCGCCGCACCCGCGCGGACCGTGCATAGTTCGCCGCCCATCCGCCGCCGTACGCCTACGCCCGCGCGCGCCAATACGACGCGCACCCCGGCGCGGCCGGCGCCTTCGACTTCGACTGGAACGCACCCGTGAGTACCGACGAGAACAAGTCCCGCCCCGCGAACGAAGCTTTCACGACCGTCACCGTAGCGGCCGAACACGCCGGCAAGCGGCTCGACCGGTTTCTCATCGACGCGGTTCCGGACCTTTCGCGTGCGCGCGTGAAGTCGCTCATCGACGACGGCCAGGTACGGGTCGACGGTCGCCGCGCGCGCAAGGGCGATGCGGTAGGCGAGGGAGCCGTGGTCGAGTTGCTGGCGCCGCCGCCGCCGCGTGACTTCACACCGGTCGCCGAAGACGACGCGTCGATCGTGGCGCGGTACGAAGATGCCGACGTGGTCGTGCTGGAGAAGCCGGCTGCGATGCCGACGCATCCGCTCCGCCCCGACGAAACGGGCACGCTCGCGAACGTCATCATCGCGCGCTGGCCCGAAACGAAAGAGATCGGATTCGCAAAGCGCGAGCCGGGGCTTCTCCATCGTCTCGACACCGACACCTCCGGGCTCGTGATCGTCGCGAAGACCGCCGCGGCGTTCGATGCGCTGCGCACTGCGTCGCGCGAGGGAAAAGTCACCAAGCGGTATCTCGCGCTCGTCGAAGGCAAGGTCGCCGCCGAGGGACGTGTCGACTATCCGCTCGTTCCGCACCGCAAAGATCCGAAGCGTGTCGAAGCCGTCACGCCGCACGTTCGTCTGCGCGCCGGGACCCGCACCAACGAAGCGCACACGCGCTATCGCCCGGTACGTGCGCTCGCCGAGTCGGCGGCCGCGTCGGGTGGCATCCCGACCGAGTACACGCTCGTCGAGGTCGAACTCGAAACCGCGTTCCGTCATCAAGTGCGCGTACACCTCGCGACCGTCGGGCATCCGCTGCTCGGCGACGTGCTCTACCGCGGCCCCGATGCGTCGTCGGAACTCGGGCTCGCGCGACACTTCCTTCACGCGACCGAAGTGATCTTCCCGCACCCGCGCTCGGGTGAGCCGACACGCGTGACCTCGGCGTTGCCGAAAGATCTGTCGGGCATCGTCGAGCGTCTGCGCGGATAGCGCGTTTCGCGGACGAGAATTTCTTCGTCAATGTCGCGTTTGCGCGGCCGCAGTGCTGGTTATCTTGACCCGCATGAGTGAGCCGAAAGGGCGCGACATCGTCTCGACCGATCGTCGCGCGCGCATGATCGCGTTGCAGCTCGTCGCGCGCGGAATCCGTGACGAGCGCGTGTTGCGGGCGATGCTCGAGGTGCCACGCGAGAAGTTCATTCCCGACGAGGACCGCGTCGCTGCGTACGAAGACGGTCCGCAGCCCATCGGATGCGGACAGACGATCTCGCAGCCGTTCATCGTCGCGCACATGCTCGAGCTGCTCGATCTCGAAGCGAAACATCGCGTGCTCGAGGTGGGCACGGGCACCGGGTATCAGGCGGCGTTGCTGTCGCGTCTCGCGTCGCACGTCGTGACGATCGAGCGGCACGCGTTGCTCGCGGAGCAAGCGAAGCGGGTGATCGGCGAACTCGGATTCACGAACTGCGAAGTGCGCATCGGCGACGGCACCAGAGGCGCGCCCGATGCGGCACCGTTCGACGCGATCATCGTCGCAGCGGCGGGCCCGCGCGTGCCCGAGTCACTCGTCGCACAGCTCGCGCCCGGTGGTCGATTGGTGTGCCCGGTGGGCGAGCGCTCGATGCAACGACTCGTGCGCGTTACGCGCGGTGCGGACGGCGAGACGCTGCACACCGAGGATCTCGATGCGGTGGTGTTCGTGCCGTTGATCGGTCGCGAAGGATGGGACGAGCCGTAGCGTTCTTCAGGGGCACGACACGACGCTGACCGAGTACGTGATGGTGCCGCCGCTCGATCCGCCGGTGATGCCGCCGATCGCGATCTGGTAGGTCTCACCCGCGGTGGGCGTCCACCCCTCGGGATACCACCCGACGGTCGTGTCGCCGAAGCCTTGCGAGAGCGAGAGCATGCGCACCGCGAGGTTCGAACCGTCACTACGGCGCGTGACCGTCACCGTCGCGGATCCGGCACCGAGACTCGGCGTGTGCCAGCTCCACGCGTTGTGCGTGATGCCGTCGGGAACCGCGCCGGGCGGTGGATACGCGTACCACTCGCCCGATGTGCCGCCGCCGCTCGAGCCGAACACACCGAGGCAACTCGCGTCGCCGTAGAAGCCGATGCCGACCGGGCCGAGAGGCGGATGAAGAATCCAACGGCGATGACCGAGCGTGGTGTCGTTGCCGAAGTCTTGCATCCAGTTGTCGACGGCTTCGGCGGCAGAGCCGGTGCCCCACGAGATGTTGCTCGATCCCGCCGCGCCCGCGCCCGCAGCGGTGTAACAGGCCCAGTTCGACGCCGGATGGTGCGGGTCGGGATTGCTCGGACCCGGCCAGCCGTGCACGTGCTCCATCAACGAACATTGCTGATCGTTGGCGTCGAGCGCTTCGTCGTCGCTGACCGGCGTGAGACCCACCATCCAGCGGTACATGTTCAATCGCCGCATCGAGTCGTCGATCGCGGCGCGCGACATCGACCCGGGATCGCACATCGTCGCGCCCATCGCGTACGACTCGGCCGCGGTCGTGCGATGCCCCTCGGCCCATTGCGCGCAGACCTCGGTGGGGCTGTGAGTCGCGGGATCGCCGGGGACGGTGGGCGTACACGTCGACCCGCTCGCGCTGAAGTACGGATCGCACGCGCACACGCCGCCGTTGCAGTGCGCGTGATCGGGGCAGCCGCCGGTGCACGCGACGCCCGTGTCATTGGTGCTGCCGGTGTCGGTGACGGTCACGGTGTCGGTCGGTGGTTGCACGATGTCCATCGCGACGACGTCGGGGCGCGGTCCGCTGTCGCTCGCATCGAGCGGGCTCGTCACGTCGGTGCCCACGCGCGTGTCGACACCCGTCACCACGTCGCGCGCGCCATCGTGGATGCGCCCTTCGCACCCCGCGATCGCACCGAGCATCGACGCCGCCAGCAACGAATGTTCGAACCGCATCGCGAACCTCCCGCCGCCGCACGCGCACAGCGTGGACCCGAGGGTAGCGCGATTGTCACTGCGCGATCAGCGCCGCCCGCGACCGCGCTGACCACCGCGCATGCCGGGGCGTCCACCACCGGCCGACGGCTTCGCTTTCGCAGGTTTTTCCGCGCCGGGACCCACCATTGCAGCGGCCGCACCCGGGTCGGTCTCGAGCTTGCGGATGCGATCGCGCAGATCCGCGGCACGTTCGAAGTCGAGTGACTCGGCCGCGGTGAGCATCTCTGCGCGCAGCGATTCGACGAGCGCGTACTTCTCCGCCTCGCTACCGGCCGGCGCGTTGATCTCGTCGCGATTGCGAATCGGAACGCTCACGTAATCGCCGCCGCCCGCCGCCGGCGAGAAGTCCATCAGCGCCTTCTTCACCGTGGCCGGCGTGATCCCGTGATCGACGTTGTACTGGTGCTGAATGGTACGACGCCGGTCGGTCTCGCCGATCGCGAGCTTCATCGCCGCGGTGATCCTGTCGGCGTACATCATCACGCGGCCGTTCACGTTGCGTGCAGCGCGACCGATGGTCTGGATCAGCGAGCGCGGCGAACGAAGGAAGCCTTCTTTGTCGGCGTCGAGAATCGCGACCAGTGACACTTCGGGAAGGTCGAGGCCTTCGCGCAAGAGGTTGATGCCGACGAGCACGTCGAACTCACCGCGTCGCAGGTCGCGCAGGATCTCGATGCGCTCGAGCGTCTCGACGTCCGAGTGGAGGTAGCGAACCTTGATCCCGAGTTCCTGGTAGTAGTCGGTGAGATCTTCCGACATGCGCTTGGTGAGCGTGGTGACCAGCACGCGCTCGTTGATCTCCACGCGCTTGCGGATCTCGGCCAGCAGATCGTCGACCTGACCGCCTACGGGCCGCACTTCGATCACCGGGTCGATGAGACCGGTCGGTCGGATGATCTGCTCGACGACCTTGCCGTTCGACTTGTTGAGTTCGTAGTCACCCGGCGTCGCGCTCACGTAGATCGCGTTGCGAACCAGCGCTTCGTACTCCTCGAATTTGAGCGGCCGATTGTCGAGCGCGCTCGGAAGACGGAATCCGAACTCCACCAGCGTTTCCTTGCGCGCGCGGTCGCCGCGATACATCGCGCCGATCTGCGGAATGGTCTGATGGCTCTCGTCGATGATGAGTAGGAAGTCCTTGCCCATGTAGTCGATCAACGTCGGCGGCGGCTCGCCCGGCGCGCGTCCCGAGAGATGGCGCGAGTAGTTCTCGATGCCGTGGCAGAAGCCCATCTGCTCGAGCATCTCGAGGTCGTACATCGTTCGCTGCTCGAGTCGCTCGCGCTCGACCAGCTTGCCGCCCGTCTCGAGTTCCTTGAGCCGAACCCGCAGCTCGTCGCGAATGCCGCCGATGGCCCGTCCGAGCGTGTCGCGCGGGGTGACGTAATGCGAGCCCGGGTAGATCACGCAGCGATTGAGTTTGCGCTGCACCTTGCCGCGGAGCGGATCGATCTCGGAGATCGAATCGATGTCGTCGCCGAAGTACTCGATGCGGATCGCGACGTGCTCTTCGTAGGCCGGGAACACTTCCACCACGTCGCCGCGTACGCGAAACGCACCGCGGTGGAAGTCCACGTCGTTGCGCTCGTACTGCATGTCGACGAGACGCCGCAGCAAGCGATCGCGCGGGTACTCTTCGTTCACGCTGAGATCGACGATCATCCCCACGTACGCTTCGCTCGCGCCGATGCCGTAGATGCACGACACCGACGCCACGATGATCACGTCGCTACGGGACAAGAGCGATCGCGTCGCCGAGTGGCGCATGCGATCGATCTGATCGTTGATCATCGCGTCCTTCTCGATGAACGTGTCGGTCGAGGGGACGTACGCCTCGGGCTGGTAGTAGTCGTAGTACGAGACGAAGTACTCGACGGCGTTCTCGGGGAAGAGATCTTTCATCTCCGAGTAGAGCTGCGCCGCGAGGGTCTTGTTCGGCGCGAGTACCAGCGCCTTGCGTCCGTGCGCCGCGATCACGTTGGCGACGCTGAAGGTCTTGCCCGAGCCGGTGACCCCGAGGAGCGTCTGGTGCATCTCGCCATGGACCAGACCGTTCGACAGCGATTCGATCGCTCTCGGTTGATCGCCACGCGGGGTGTACTCGGTCTTCAGCTTGAACACGCTCATCGGGATCATTGCGGTTAGAGCCGAGATACCCGGAGGTCAAGCGCGGATCGCCCGCGGCCGGCTCGGCGACCGCCCGTCCGGCTTCGGATAGAGTCCGCGAATCGCTGCGCGCATCTCGTTCGAAGATCTGCGCGCCGTCGAGAAGGCCAGTTAAGGTCTCCGCATGCCGTCCCGACAGAACCCCCGCGATCGTGCCACCGCGCATCGCCCCCTCGTGCACGGACCCGGGCGCAAGCGCGCGCTGTCGCACGTGGGTGGAAAGATCGAGACGTATGGCGACGAAGACGTGGTGGAGATCATCGGCCGCGCGTTCGCAGTGCGGGCCGGCGAGCGCGACGCGACACTGACGCATCCGTTTCACGCATACCCCGCGCGACTCCATCCAGAGGTCGCGCGGCAACTCGTCGCCGACGTCGCGCGCCAGCAGCCCGGCGCCACGATTCTCGATCCCTGCTGTGGATCGGGAACGGTCCTCGTCGAATCGATGGTGACCGGATGCACTGCGATCGGGACCGACCTGTCGCCGCTCGCCATCGAACTGGCGCACTTGAAGACCACCCGCACGACGGCAGCCGAACGCGCGGCGATGGTGAAGGCTGCGCACGACATCGCCCGCGAAGCTGCGGTGATCGCACGCGGGCGCGAGCCCCTTCGCCACCCTGCCCCAGACCAGGCTCGAACTGCTTAGCACC
>CBIHQZ010000184.1:0-9101 GCA_966212315.1 uncultured Myxococcales bacterium | reverse complement strand
CCACGTACCGCGCGCAACGATGCGTGGCGGATCGTTGGGACTCGTACGAAGCGACGTCACGTCGATGACGAAGTCATCGGCGGTAGGCACGCCGCCGAGCATTCCTCCGATGACCGCGACGCGCGTGCAGCCGGTGGTGCTATTGGTGCTCGATGACGCGATGCACGTGATGGCAGCGCCGGTGCGATGCGAGTCGGCGCCGAGGTCGAACACCGCGCCGCCGGTGGGGACGCCGGGGGTGTAGACCTCGAACGATGACTGGTCGGCGGCGTTGCCGCCGTAGAGCAAGAGCGCGGGCTGCGTCGGGGCCGTTTCGTAGCGCGCGAGCAATACGATCTGCGGCGCGACGCGCGCGACCGCGAGCGTCCCGGCGATGCCGTCGAACGCGAACGTCGACGACGACACGTGATCGACGCGCGCGCTCGGCATGCCGTCGCCGTCGCGACCGCCGAAGAGCCACGCGCCGCCGCTGCCGTCCTGGTAGCCGGTGGAGCGCACGATGGCCTGCGCAGCGCGCTCCGCGGGAAGGCGGCCGTCGAGCGTCGGCGTTCTCGGGTTGGTCATGTAATCCCGGTCGAATCCGACCGCCGCGGCGCCACGAACGATGAAGACATTTTCGCCGGCTGACACGACGGTCGAGTCGCCATCGAAGCCGGCCGGGATGATCTGCGGGATCGAGTAGCGACCGTGACGAAGGACGTCGTAGAAGTCAGCGAGCCCCTCCTGCGTCGTCGTCGGCGTGGTGAAGATGCCGACCGTGGTGCCGCCCGCGAGCGGGATGAGCTGGCAGTCGGCGCGCGCAGTGGCCCATCGCGACGGCGCCGCAACGACCGAATCAGGAGCCTGCATCAAGACCGCGAGCGCTCCGCCGGCAACCGACCATTGCGTCGCCGGCGTAACGCCGGTCGCGATCACCACGTTGTCGCGCAGCGCTTCGATGCGAAGGCGGGAGATCTCGTCGACCGACTGCGGACGGATGTCGATGCGGAACTCGCCGTTCGCGGCGACCGACTGCAACGTCGACATGCCCGCGTCGTTCTCGAGCGTGATGCGCACCTGGCTCGCGGCGTCGGGGCCGACGAAAGGGTCGCTGCCATCGGGCGCGATGACGGTGACCGAGACGGCGACGTTGTTCGCGCAGGCCGCGAGCAATGACACGACGAGCGCGAGCGGACCGACACGAAGCAAGCGTTGCACGGGCGAGGCTTTACTCCGCGGCGGGCGGGCTGTAAACGCGCGACGTGGTGCGGTCGGAGCAGATCGAACGAGCGCTGTGGGTCGCGGCGCACGGACCGGGTGGCGTGATGATGCGCGATGGCGCGCGGACGTATCTCGCGATCGCGCCGGTGGAGACGATCGCGTGGGACGGGGCCGAAGCGGCACGCGGTGTTTTCGCGGAAGCGGTTCGCGCGTGGAGCGTCGAGGGCGCCGGGGGAGCGCCCCATGCGTTCGGGTGGCTTTCGTACGATGCGCTGCGTGCCGACGAACCCGGTGGGTTTCGCGATGCCCGGCCGCGAGCCGATCGTGCGCCGCGGATGTTTCTCGCGCGCTACGGCGCGGTGCTGACGATCGATGCCGATGCCGATGACGACCAGGCGGTGACGATCGACGGCGACGACGATGCCGCACGCGCGCGACTCGCTTCCGCGTGGAACCTCGCCGAAGGGGTTCGTCTCCCGGCCGTTCGACCGATCGACACCGCGAGCCGCGTCGATCGCGCGCAACACATGGCCAACGTCGAGGCGCTGCGTGAGGCGATTCGTGATGGCGAGGTGTACCTCGTGAACCTCGCGCGCATCCTTCACGCGCCGCCCACCGAGCCGCTGCAACTCGCCGCCCGCATCGCACGATCACGCGCGCCGCTCGCGATGTTCTTCGCCGGCGAGAACTGCACCGTCGCGGGGATGAGCATGGAGCTGGGACTCGGGTGGGATCGCGCGCGCGGCGTGCTCGAATCGCGGCCGATCAAGGGAACTCGCCCGCGCGGGCACACCGCTGCCGAAGACGACGCGTCGAAGCAATCGCTCGCGACGGATCCGAAAGAGCGCGCCGAGAACGTGATGGCGGTGGATGTGCACCGCAACGATCTCGGTCGCGTCGCGCGCGTGGGGAGCGTGACGGTGCCGTCGCTGTGCGAAGTCGAGACACACGCGTTCGTGCATCACCTCGTGTCGACCGTGCGCGCGACGGTGCGTGACGATGCGAGCGTGCGCGACGTGCTCGATGCGGTGCTGCCGTTGGGAAGCGTGACGGGTGCGCCGAAACGCGCTGCGATGATGAAGATCGCCGCGCTCGAGCCCGAGCAACGCGGGGTGTACACGGGGGTCTACGGCAGCATCGGTCGCGATGGATCGATGCGACTGGCGGTCGCGATTCGCACCGCGGTGAGCGACGTGGCGGGGACGCATTACGGCGCCGGTGGCGGGATCGTGGTCGAGAGCGATCCGGCCCGCGAGTGGGAAGAGTTGCTCTGGAAGGAGCGCGCGTTCGCGGGCGGTTGAGGATCGACGCGTGCTGGAACGCAGTGTGCGGGCGTGTCACGACGCGCCACCACGTACGCTGCAGACTGAACCCGTCGCCCCGCTACGAGCCGCGCCGCAATCGCAACAACAGGTCACTCACTCGATCCTGGCGCGGAGTCTCGCCGAGCACTTGCCGCACGACCTCGCCGATCGCGCGCGCATCGCGATTCGGGTGCGCGACGATCAACGGCAGTTCCGAGTCCCGCCGCGACGGACTGCCGTGCCACGAGTGATAGAGCGTGCTCGCGAAGTAGTACCGTTCGTCGGCCCGCTCGCGATTGCCGTTGTTCGCGAGCAGCAGCACGTCGCCGGCGCGTTCGCCGCGGGGACCGACCGCGAGATCACGCAGACGCGCCTCGGTCGCGATGTACGTGGGGTGCGGCGTGCGCGCGAGGTACTCACTCACGGGCATCGTGCGGCCGCCACCCAGGTACACCTCGAACGGAAGATCGATCTCTCGATACGGACGCGGACGTCGCACCAGGATCATGTCGAGCGTGCCGCGCATCGCGGGTGCCGCTTCGCCGCGAGTGTTCGCGCGATGGAACGCCTCGGCGGCGACGAGCACGTCTTCGTCGTATCGCGGCGGCAGGGTCCAATCGCACGGCATTCGTTCGCGCACGCAATGCGAGCGATCGGCGAGATACACGAACGCGAGCGCGCCCTGATCCGCGAACACCACCTGGCCATCGCCGTCACGATCGACGCCGAGCCGCGCGGGTCGCAGCCGATAACCCGCTGCGCGAAGCACCTGCGGCGGTTCGTCGTCGCCGTCGATTCCGAGTGCGTGCGCATCGTCGTGCGTCACTTCGGTGTGACCGTGATCCGCGGTGACCACCACGTAGCGGTCGTTCCACTCGCCGATCTCGACGAGTCGTGCGCGAAGCCTTTCGAACTGCGGATCGAGGACCTCGCGAAGATATTCGCGCACTGCGCGTTCCGGCCCTTGCCGCGCGTGATGCGCATACCCGTCGGGCCCCGCGAGATAGATCGTGAGCACATCGGGCGCGGAACGGCCGAGGTCCTCGCGCACGTTCTCCGTCGCCGCCTGATCGAGTTCTTCCCACATCGTGCGCGGCCCGTTCGACTCGACCGCGTCCGACAGGAACGCGCCGATGCCGCGAACGAGCAACGATCGATCCGCCATCAGCAGTCGATCCGCTCCCGCGTGGACCTGACTCATCGCGACCCAGACCTGCACGTGCGGATCGTCGCGACGCATTCGTTGATAGACCGTCGGCGCTGCGAGCACGCGGTTCACGAGCCCATCGGTGTACGTCGCGAGCGTGTCGTCGGTGCTCGATACGCTGACGGCCGCCGGTGCGACGAAGCGATTCTCTTCGCGCACGAAGAATTCGTTGCCGGTGACGCCGTGAACCGCGGGAGTCGTGCCCGTGAACGCCGTCGCCCACGCCGCGATCGTCGAGGAGGGAAGCGTGGCGAGCAGCGTGTCGTCGAAGTGTGCGTGCGGAAATCGCCCGCCGGACGTGCCACCGAGAAGCGAGGCCAGTCCGGGCAGCGCGCCTCTGCGAAGCATGTCGTAGAGGACATCGCGTCCCACGCCGTCGAGTGCGATGACGAGAAGCCGATCGCGCCCGCGAGGCGAGCGCGCATCGTTGTCACGCAGCTCGGTCGACTCTCCGCGCGCGATCAGACGCAGCGGGCGCGTGCAGCCCGAGGACGCCGAAAAGGCGGCCACGAGGGCGATCGCCACTGCAGTACGCGCGCACACATTGGTGTGATGCAGACGCGCGCAGCGGCATCTCGTCGATGCGAGGTTTCACCTGTCCGTCGTCGCCTCGAAGACGCTTCGGCACGCTCGGCCGGCGCTCAGAACGCGAGCCCCATCGCCGCGACATCGAGCGGTGCGACCGATCGGAGCCCCGGTCGCCCCTGACGAAGCAGCACCACGCCACCGATGAGCATCGCGATGCTTCCGATCGCCAGGAGCCCGCCTGCATCCATGCCAGCGACCGACGGAGGCGCCGGCGTGGCCGACAACATCATGCCCGCGAGCATGCCGACCGCGCCGAGAGGAATCATCGCGATGCCGATGGTGCGACGCGCCGGCGATCCCGCGTGGAGCAGCACCCTCGCCCCACCGGACATCGCCGTGACGTTGTAGCTGTTCTCGTGTCCGTCATCGCCGAGTGCGAAGAACGGCACCATTCCCGGTCGCACGTAGAGCGTGCACGGCGTCGTGCATACGACCGCCGACACTTCGCCGTCGAGTGCCGACGCGCGCATTCCGATGTGCTGCGGAGCACCGTCGCTTTCGATGCGCAGCGGCACGGTGCCGCGCCTCGGCTCGAGTGGATCTTCGAGCCATCCGCTTGGCGCGAAGCCGCTCGGACTGCCCTCGCTCCACGGCGCCGACCGCTGGTTTGTCGCGCTCTGCAGCCCGCCGACATCCGCCGAGCCGCTCCAGATCTGCGACCACGGCACGACGCGGTTCGAGCCGTCTTCGAGCTGGATCGTCGCGGTCTGATAGAGACGAAGTTCCAGCATCCGCCCGCGCAGCATGCTGCCGTCGGTGAGTTGCAAGACGTCCGGCGCGGGCGCGGCGGACTGTGCAAAACCCTCGCTGCTCGCTGCAAGAGACGCGGCGATCACGGCGGTTGCCGCGAGCAGTCGAACTCGATTCCCCCCAGGAGTTCGCATGACGGAGCCGAGCGTGTTCGGCGCGTGCGACAGGGTCAACGCATGCAGCGCGTCCGCACGCGCGCGATCAATCGTGTGCGATGGCGCGTGCCACTTGCGAGTGACGATGCGCGTGCGTCGTATCGACCTCGAAGCGCGACCGTCATTTCGGCGCGAGCGATTCGCATCCCGTTCGCGCCCGACCCGGTGAGACTGTCGTGCATGGATCCGGCGCGTCGAGGAAGACCGCTCGCTTGTCGCTCGTACATGGCTCTTTCGAGGAAACGATGAAGAACAGAATCTGGATGCTCGGATACGTCGCGGTCTCGGCCGCAATCGGTTGCGGCGGAATGACGGGTGCCAACGACGCCGCGAGCGACGCGGCCGTCACGAACGATGCCGTATCCGACGGGGAATCCACGGACGCCGGAGTGGACGTCGTAGGCTCTGACGGCGCGAGTTCGTGCGATCCCGGTTCGGCGCCTTCCGCGAGCGGATGCCAGCGCTGCAGCGCGGGGCAGTACTGTGCGGGCGGCGATGCCGCAGCGACGACTTGCTCGAGCGCGTTCGACGACGACAACGATCCGGCAACGGCGTGTCGTCCATGGTCGGAGTGCGCCGCGGGTACGTTTGCTTCGGCTGCAGGGACGACGACGCGAGATCGCACGTGCACGCCGTGCGACGCGGGCACGTTCAGTGTGAATCCGAACTCGGGTTCGTGTACCGCGTGGACGACCTGCGCCCCCGGCACCGCGCAGGACATGCCGGGCTCGAGTACGCACGACCGTACGTGCGTATTGTCCGCGCGCTGGATCCGTCAGTTCGGAAGCGTGCAAACCGATTCCGCGTCGGCAGTCGCTACGGACACGAACGGAAACACAGTCGTCGTCGGCAAGGCCGGAACCCTCCCGGGGCAGACAACGGGCGGACCGTTCATCCGTGCGTACGACGCGAACGGCACCGAGACGTGGACACGCGAACTCGGTCTCGGCACCACCGGCGAGGTCGGCTCCGTGCGCATCGACGCGAGCGGCAACGTGTACATCGCCGGATGGATCAGCGGCACGCTCCCTGGACAGACGCGCGTGGGCGACACCGATGCATTCGTTCGCAAGTACAGCAGCACCGGGACCGAATTGTGGACGCGTCAGTTCGGCACCACCGTCTCGGACATCGCGAGTGCCGTGACCACCGATGCGGCCGGCAACGTGTACGTCGCAGGCTCGACCTTCGGCCGTTTCGCCGGGCAGACCAGCACGGGCCACTCGGATCCGTACGTGCGCAAGTACGACGCCGCGGGCACCGCGCTGTGGACGCAGCAATGGGGCGGCGCGGGTGGAGAAGCGCTCGCGATCACCGCTGACGCTGCGGGCAACGTGTACGTCGCCGGCAACATCAACGGCACCATTCCGGGCGGCACGAGTGCGGGATTGTTCGACGCGTACGTGCGGAAGTTCGACACCGCGGGGACCGCACTGTGGTCGCGACAGTTCGGTTCGCGCTCGGACGACTTCGCGTACGGGCTGGGGGTCGACGCGAGCGACAACCTGTACATCGCTGGCTACACATCGGGCGCGCTTCCCGGTGCGAACAGCGCGGGCGGCTACGACGCGTTCGTTCGCCGTTACGACAGCGCCGGGACGGAGACGTGGACGCGGCAGTTCGGAACGTCGGGTGCCGACAAGGCCTACGCGCTCGCGGTCGACGCGACCTCGGTGTCCGTGGTCGGAAGCACTGCCGGCACATTCGCCGGACAGACGTCGTTGATGGGAACCGACGCGTTCGTCCGTCGCTACGCACTCGATGGGACCAGCGCCTCGGTGCTGCAATTCGGCTCGAATCAGGACGACTTCGCGAACGGCGCCGCCGTCGACGCGAGCGGCCATCTCTTCGTCGCCGGTGGTACGGGGGGCACCCTCCCCTCGCAGACGAGTGCGGGCGGTATCGACGCGTTCGTGCTGCGACTCGATCTCTGACGCCGACGGCAGCCGACTCGGCTCCCTTCAGTTCGCCGCCATCACCAGGGTCACCGGCACCGGCAGCACTCCGCCGGCGAGAAGCCCGGTCACCATCTCGGGACTGACACTCGAGTTCAGCGTACTCGGCACCACGTCGAGCCAGTCGTCGCCGCGCGGTGAGTGACCGTCGGTGCGGCCGATGACCTCGTCATCGATCGCGATGACCAACGACTGTGCGCGCGTGCGCAGCCGCGTGATGCGCGCGACTTCGGGCGCATCGAGATGCAATCGCAACAGCGGGTAGAGCGTGCGCGGATCGAGCGTGGTCTCCGTCTCGCGAACGCGCGGACCGAACATCGCGTCGCGTGTTTCGACGCAGTACGTGCGCCGCCCCGTCTCGCCCGAATAGTCGCGCGAGGCGCCGATGAGAATCGCGCGTCCCGCCGGCGGCTGCGTGGCTGCGACGAGTCGTTGCATCGGTGCGAGTGGCGCGGCGCCGGTGCTGCGCATCGGGTGTGCGTACGCGAACGTGAGCACGTGCTCGCTCCAGTCCACGGCTTCGTACTGATGTGTGATCCCCGGCGGGAGCGGCATGCGTGCGAACGGATCGCAGGCCGGGTCGAGCGCGGCGATCGTGAGCAGGCCGCGTCGCTGCACTTGATCGCCGAAGAGCGCGTTCATTCCACCGCGAAGGGGAAACGTGACGCGCAGTTCGACGCGGTCGTCCCGCACGGTCGCCCGCGCCTCGGCCGCGTCGAGCCCGCGCGCGCGGCGCTCGAGTGCACGCGCGAGTTGCGGCATGTCGGTGGGTGCCGACGGATGGAGCAGGTAGGTCGCAGTCGGCAGCGGCGCAGCGACGCTCGGGCCGGCGTGAGAAGCGGCATCAGCGCGCGCGACGGCCTGCGGATCGAGCGGCAGCACGCGCGGATCGGGGATGCCGGGGCGATTGCACGAGGTCGCGATCACGGACAGCGCAAGACCTGCGCGGATGCACGCACGGCGAATCACGAGAGCGCACTCTCGAGCACGAACAGCCGAGCGATCGCGGACGCGCGTGGACACCGAATGCCTCGCATACTAGCTTTCTGCGGGCTCGAATTCATGACGATCGATAGCGTCCCACCGAACCGCGATCCTGCCGTTGGCGATGAAGACCATCTTCTCGGCGAAGCGCACGTCGATGCCGCGATTCCGGCCGAGGCCGTGCGACCGACACGCAAGCGACGGTCGAACACGGGGCGCTGGGTCGGATTCGGCCTGATCGCCGGGATCGTCGCGCTCGTGGCTTCCACGGTGCACACCGGGAGCGGCGCGTTCACGTACAGCAAGTACGTCGACGAAGTGCTGGCCGAGCCGCAGCGGTATGTGGGCACGGAGATCCGCGTCGAGGGCACCGTCGAGCCGGGGACGATCCAGAGCAGCGCCGGGTCCAATCGCTACGCGTTCCACGTCGAGCGCAATCATCGTTCCTTGCCGGTGCAGTACGTCGGCATGGTGCCGGACACGTTCCGCGAGGGAATCGGCGTGACCGTACGCGGACGGCTCGCGTCGAACGGCATGTTCACCGCGAGCGAAGTCGTCGCGAAGTGCCCGAGCAAGTACGAGATGCAGGCCGCGCAGGCGCGTGGCGAGCGCATGCCGGGCGGGATTCCCGGCACGGCGCCCGCGCGGACCTCACCCCAGCTGCCGCTCGCCCCTCTCCCTTGATGCCCGCGCGTGACGCGCGAACGCAGGCATCGTCGAGAGAGGGGCTGGAATGATGGGAGCGTGGCGGGAGTGCAGGCCGCGGGGTTCTGCGAACGCACAGGCGTTGCGATCGCAATTGCCCGCGGTGCCGCTGAGACCCGGCGGCTGAAAGCGGGTGAAAGCCACGGCAACACGTCCGAAACCTCACCTTCGTGAGGCTCGCGGTGTCGCATCGAACACATCGCAGTCACCGCGAGCTTCGCGCAGGCGAAGCTTAGGAGTCGTTGCCGCGGGT
>CBIHQZ010000183.1:0-9118 GCA_966212315.1 uncultured Myxococcales bacterium | reverse complement strand
GGTTTGTCGAACCAGCGCGAATACACCGACGCATTCAGCGCGACCGGATCGCGGCGGGCGGCGCGGCGGCGCGGTTGCGAGGCACTGCGAGAGCTGACGGCGGCGGCGTTGAGTTCGACCATGGGCAAATCGTAGCGGGGTGCCTACAGGCACTGACAACAAAGCCGCAATCGAGTGCTATCCAACCCCCCGCATGACGAGACGCTGCGCGCGAGTTTTCGATCACGCCGCGGAGAGCGCATGAACGGCGCGGCCACCTCCGCGAAGACCGAACCCACGCTGCTCGCGCCGCTCGCGCATCGGGATTTCGCGCTGCTGTGGGGCGGTTTCGTCGTGTCGCACGTGGGCGACTCGGTGCAACTGCACGCACAAGCATGGCTCGTCACCGAACTCACCCGCTCGGGATTGAAAGTCGGCACCGTCGCGCTCTGCCAGGCATTGCCGCGATTGATTCTCGGTTTGTTCGCCGGCGTGATCGTCGACCGCATCGATCGCCGCAAGCTTCTCATCGTCACGCAGACGCTCGCGATGCTCCAAGCGGTCACCTTCGCGGGGCTCGTGCTCACCCATCGCATCACCTACGGCGCGATCCTCGTGCTCGCGGCGCTGCTCGGAATCTTCGACACGCTCAATCTGAATGCGCGCGTCGCGATGATGCCGACGCTCGTGCCGCGCGAACTCATCGGCAAAGCAGTCGCGTTGCAGGCGCTCGGTGTGAACGTGGTGCAGATCCTCGGCCCGGCGATGACCGCGATTCTCATCGGCACCGTCGGCGTGACCGGCTGCATCGTCGTGAACGCGAGCACGTTCGTGATCCTTCTCGCCGCGCTGGCCTGGATGCGCGCGCGGCCCGGCACTGTCAGCGCGAAGAGCCTCGGGATGGCGAAGGAGCTGAAAGAAGGCTTTGCGTTCGTTCGCGCGCGACCGCTCTTGTGGGCGTCGATCGCACTCGCGTACCTCCTCGGATTCTTCGGGGTCTCGATCGCGCGCCTGATGGCGCTCTACGCACGCGTCGTGCTCGACACCACCGGTCGCGGTTACGGCTTCCTCGTCGCGTGTACCGGGATCGGCGCGATCATCGCTTCGATTCTCGTTACCGCGCGCGCTCGTCCCGCGAGCCTGCCGCGCAACATCGTGGTCTCTGCGTTCTTCTTCTCGGTCGCGGTCGGGCTCATCGGGCGCGCGCACCACTACGTTGGCGCGATGTTCGCGGTGGCCGCGATGGGTGCCGGGCAGATGGCATTTCGCTCCGCGATCACCACGTCGATCCAGCTCGAAACCCCGGACCGATTGCGCGGGCGCGTCGTGAGCCTGCTCACGCTCGACTTCTCGCTCTGGTCACTCGGCGCGGTGCTCACGGGCGCACTCTCGGATCGACTCGCGTCGTTCCACGCCACCGGGCACTTCGCGGCATCGGCCGATGGGCATCTGTCGCCGAGCGCGCTCGCGTGGGGGCTCTCGGTCACGCTCTCGATCACCTCGGTACTCTGCATCGTGAGCACCGCCGCCCTCGCGCGAACGATCTTGCGCGCGCGGCTTTCGTCCGCGACCGAGCTGCGCGACGATCGACCTCCCTCGTGACGCCCGCCCGACTCGGTCTTCGCGCGCAGATCGCGCTCGCGCTCGCTGCGACGCTGGCACTCGCGGCCACGTTTGCGCTGATCGCAATCCGGCCGCTCACTGCCGCGACGTCGCGTTCGATGCACCGCCAGTCGGGCGTGACGCTCGCGCGCGCGGTCGCCGGGCAGATCGCGCTGCTTCCGCCCGATCGCGACGTGGAGCCTCTCTTGCGGAACACCGTGGGCGAATCGGGTCTCACGGGCGCCGTGCCGCTCGATGCCGATGGTGCGGTGCGCGCGCGTGCCGGACGAATGGACATCGCGCTGCCGCATCCGCCCTTCGGGGATCGCGTGGTCGATTCGTCGCGCGCGATCGGAGTGCTGGTTGCGATTCCAGGGCGCGGCGCGCTCGTCGGTGAAGTCTCGCTCGCGGAGACACCCGCCGAACGTGCGCTCTTCGTGGCAGTGCTGCTCTACACGGCGGCCGCCGCGGCGGCAGCGCTGTTCGCGGTGTTCGTGTTGCTCACGCGCTACACGGTGCGTCCGATCGAAGCACTCACGCGAGCCGCGGAACGCGTGGCAGAAGGACGGCGCGACGTGAGTGCAGAGCCGGCCGGGGCGCGTGAAGTGGCGCGCGCAGTGGTCGCGTTCAACGCGATGGCGCGGCAGCTCGAGGCGCGCGAGCGCGATCTCTCCGGACGCATCGAAGCGCTCGAACGTGCGAAGCGCGATCTCGAACGCGCGCAATCGCAATTGGTTCGCAGCGAGCGCCTCGCGGTGGTCGGACGTCTCGCCGCTGGCATCGCGCACGAAGTCGGCAATCCGCTGGCCGCGATCGTGGGGCTCACCGACGTGTTGCGCGACGGCGGGCTCACCGAAGAAGAGTCGGTTGATTTAGCGACGCGCATCGGACGCGAGGCCGAGCGGATTCATCGCACCGTGCGCGAGCTGTTGGACTACGCCCGCGCGGCGCCCGAAGCGGATGCAGTGGGAGATGTGTCCGAAGCGATGTCACAGGTGACGCGATTGCTCGCGCCGCAGAAGACGCTGCGCGACGTGGTCATTCGCGCGGAGATCGCGGACCCGGGTGTGCGCGTGCCGATGGCGACCGATCGACTCGCGCAGGTGCTCTTGAACCTGGCGCTCAATGCGGCCGACGCGATGAAGAACGAAGCGGGCGATGCCCACGGCGAGATCGTGCTTCGTGCAACGCGCGTCGACGCGGGCGTCGAGATCGCAGTGGAAGACAACGGCCCCGGCATCGAGGCATCGATGCGCGAGAAGATCTTCGAGCCGTTCTTCAGCACCAAGCCCGCGGGGACCGGCACCGGGCTCGGGCTCGCGATCTGCGCCGAGATCGTCGCGCAAGCGGGCGGACGCATCGCGGCACGCGCGCGTCGTGATGGCGGACGCGGTGCGCGGATGGAGATCGAACTGCCGGAAGCGAGTGAGCGATCGAGTCGCGTCGACGGGTAACCGAATCTTTCGACGCGCATGGCCGACGTGCCCACCAACGCGGTGCTCCAGGTGCGGCGTGGGAGCTTCGTCGCCCAGGCGCACATCGAGGCTGAGCGAAAGAAAGCCCAGTGTTCAGCGCTCGCGACTCGTCGATACGATCGTCCGATGATGCGTGCGCGGAACACCCTCGTTGCAGCCCTCGCGAGCATCATCGTGCTCGTCACGAACGATGCATCGGCACAGACCGTTCGAGACATCGCCGATCGCGGTCGATGCGACGACTCGCCGGTCACGGGTCTCTCGAATCAGTTGATCGAACTGCAGATGTGCATGATGCCCGGGGTGTTCGTGTCGATCACGCCGCACGCGAACGTCACGCTCAACGGCTCGCACATCTATCCGTTCATGACGTCGAGCGCGCGCGATGCGCTGTGGCGCGCATCCAACTCGAGTTCGATCGTCATCAACTCGGCATTCCGCACGCTCGCCGATCAGTTCGTTCTCTATTACGGCGGCGGATGCGCGCTCGCAGCGAGTCCGGGGAACAGCAATCACGAGACCGGGAACGCGATCGACGTGAACAACTACGGCGCCGCGTTCTCGGCACTCACGGGCGCGGGATGCACGCACACGTATCCGAGCAACGACCCGGTTCACTACGACTGCCCGGGCGCCGACATGCGCGCCGCTTCGATCCGCGCGTTCCAACATCTGTGGAACGTGAACAACCCCGGTGACCAGATCGCCGAGGACGGTTCGTACGGCCCGATGACCGAAGCGCGATTGTCGGGTTCGCCCGCGAACGGCTTCGCGCATGGTGGCTGCTCGACACCCTGCGACAACACGGCGGGGCCGCTCACATTCAGCTGCGACGGACCGAACGACGGACTGCACTGCGTTTCGATCGACGAGCCTGCCGACCCCGACTCCTGGAGTGACAACGTCATCTGCACGCAAGGAGACATCGGGTTCCGATGGAGCAACGCGGGCCCGATCGACGGCATGAACTGCGTGCAGGTGAGCGAGTCGGCGGAGGACGAAGCCGCGGCTTGGGCCGACAACTACGCGTGTCTTCCGAGCGACGCGCCGTATCGGTTGTTCTGGAGCAGCGCCGGGCCGATCGCGGGCGCTGCGTGCGTGCACCTCGACGAACAAGCGGATCCAGGCTCGTGGCAGGACAACTACCTCTGCACACGACCGGTCGCGGACTTCAGCGCGGGCGGGTTCACCTTCTCGGGCGACGGGCCGAACGATGGCTTGTTCTGCATCTCGGTCGACGAACCATCCGATCCCGATACGTGGAGCGACAACAACTTCTGCTCGGATCAAGACGTCGGAATGCGATGGAGCCACGACGGGCCGATCGACGGCATGCGATGCATCCAGATCGTCGAGCCCGCGGAAGACGAAGCGGCGGCGTGGAGCGACAACTATCTCTGCCTCCCCGAGGACTCCGAATACGTGTTCACGTGGAGTTCGGCGGGACCGATTGCCGGCATGGATTGCGTGCGCTGGTACGAGGCCGCGGATCTCGATGGTTCGTGGAGCGACAATTACGTGTGCGTCGGGCGCCGCGCGCCGGGCGACCACGATGGCGGAACGCTCGACGGAAGCGCACCCGATGCGAGCAGCGACGGGGGCGTCACGTCGTACGACGGTGGTGCGAACGCTCGCCGCGACGGCGCCGACGGAAGCACGGTCGATGGCATGCCGGTGGGCGGTTGCTCGTGTCGAGTCTCACGGACGCCGTTGCCACGACAGGGCGCGACGTGGATCGCGGTGATGGTGAGTGCGGTGTGGATGGCGAGTGGGCGTCGCCGACGCCGCCGGCAAGGGAACGGCTGAACTCAGGGCCTCTTGGCGGGGCTCGTGGTGAGCGCCGGATCACGCATCGCCACGTCGCCGACCACCGCATCGATACGCTTCATCACGGACGCATCGAGCTTCACCCCGGCGGCCTTCACGTTCTCGCGCACCTGCTCCGGGCGCGACGCACCCACGATCGCGGACGACACGTTCGGATGCTGCAGCACCCACGCGATCGCCAACTGCGCGAGCGTGAGTCCGACATCGTTCGCGATCGGTTTCAGCTTCTGCACGCGCTCGAGCACGTCGTCCTTCATGAGACGCGCGATGAAGCGCGAGCCCGTCTCGTCCGTCGCGCGACTACCGGCGGGCGGCGGCTGCCCCGGCAGATACTTCCCCGAGAGCACGCCCTGCGCGATCGGTGACCACACGATCTGCCCGACGCCGACCTTCTCGCTCGCCGGAATCACCGCGTCTTCGATCACGCGCCACAGCATCGAGTACTGCGGCTGATTGCTCGCGAGCGGCACTCGCAATTCGCGCGCGAGTTCCGCGGCGCGCGTGATCTGCTCGGCGGTCCATTCCGACACGCCGATGTAGAGCACTTTGCCCTGTCGCACGAGATCCGCGAACGCACTCATCGTCTCTTCGAGCGGTGTCTCGTAGTCGTAGCGATGCGCTTGATAGAGATCGACGTAGTCGGTTCGCAGTCGTCGCAGACTCCCGTGGCACGACTCCACGATGTGCTTGCGCGAGAGCCCGCGATCGTTCTTTCCCGGCCCGGTCGGCCAGTACACCTTCGTGAAGATCTCGAGCCCCTGACGGCGTTGTCCTGCGAGTGCTTCGCCCAGGACTTCTTCGGCACGCGTTGCGGCGTAGACGTCGGCGGTGTCGAAAGTGGTGATGCCCTCTTCGATCGCAGCTTTCACACACGCGATCGCTGCGTCCTTCTCGACCTGCGAACCGTGCGTGATCCAATTGCCATACGAGATCTCGCTTACGACGAGACCACTCTTGCCGAGATGTCGATGCTCCATGCTGCGGACTGCGCCTCTCTCTCGGATGCTCCGAGTCGAGGCACTCTATTGCGGGTCGATCTCGTCTGCGATCGTCGAGTGACTACGCGTCGTCGACGGCGAGTACCGTGTCGCGCAGCGCGTGGCGCGGTACGTACCCGAGGTGCTCTCGCGCGCGTCGGTCGTCGACCATGCACACGAAGCGGATGTGATCGAGTTCCGGCGCGGGAAAGCTCGAAAGACGATAGCGCCAGAGATTCTTCAGCATCGACTTCGCGAGCGTGAACGGCACCGGCAGCGTCGAGCGTCCGAGGATCTTGAGGATGCGCGAGAGCGGCAGCGGCTCGGGTCCAGCGATGTTGTAGATCCCGCGCACGCCCGGCTTCAGCGAGCATCGGATCGCGTTCACCACGTCTTCCTGATGGACCACTTGCACCATCGGATCGAATCCGAGGAGCGTGGGCACGACGTTGAGCCGCAAGTAGTTCGACGGCGCATTGCGCACGTTGCCGAGGATGTGCACCGGCCGAAGGATCACCGTCTCGGTCTCGGGATGCCGCCAGAAATAACTCTGCGTCAGCATGTCGACCTCGATGAGGTCGCGGATCTCGCTGAACTCCTGACCGCCCGAAAGCGGCGCTTCTTCCGCGAGAAATTGCGGGTTCTCCGGCTGCGGGCCGTACACGTTCGCGCTCGAGAGCACCACGAGCTTCGGCACGCGGTACTGCGCCATGTACTCGAGCATCTTGGCGTACGCGACGACGTTCCAGGTGTGGTGTTCGCTCGCGCTCGCCCGTGGGTCGTGCATCACGCCGAGGTGAACGACCGCGCGGATGTTCCCGGCGCGGAACACGTCCCGCATCTTCTTGCGGCGGATGTCCACCTGATGGAACACCACGTCTTTCGGGCGCTCGGGGAAGTCGCGGCGATCGATGCCGACCACCGGTCCATCGCGATGGAGCGCGCGACAGAGATGCTTGCCGAGCCGGCCGACGATGCCGGTGATGAGCACAGCGCCGTCTTCGGTGCTCGCGACGGTTGCGGTGCCGTACGCCTCGCCGTTCGAAGCCGTCATCGGAGGGGGAACGACCGATGTGCGTCGCCGCTCGGTGGATCCAGAAGGAGCGCGCGATTTCGACTCGGACATGCCTCGCGAGAATCGGGCGCGCGTGGTGCGAGTGTCAACCTCGCGACGACTCGGCATGCTCCGAGGTCACGAGGGCGTATCCGATGCCGCGCACGGTGCGAATCGGGTTTCCGCTGCGCGCGGCCGCCCGGAGTTTCGCGCGCAGGTGGCAGACGTGGACGTCGAGCGCGCGTTCGCTGCCGGACGGGCGTCGATTGCTCACGATATCGCGCAGCGCATCGCGGGCGACGGGCGTTCCGGCGGCGCGGGCGAGGGCGACCAGGAGGTCGAACTCCAGCGTCGTGAGTTCGAGCACACGCGTGCCGCAGCGTGCGGTGCGTTCGCCCACGTCGAGCACGAAGTCGCCGGCCACGACGTGCTGGGTGGCGATGACGAGCGCGCGTCGCGACAGTGCGAGATTGACCCGCGCGAGTGCGTCCGAGAGGTGCCACGGGCGACGGAGCCACTCGTCGACCATCGGATCTAGTTCGGGTGTCGGCGGGCTCTGTGGATCCGTGACGACGATGCTCGCAGTGGCGCGTCGATCCCGCACGCGCCGCAAGATGCGCGGGGTGTCGAGCGCTGCGGTCGTCCCGTCGATGATCACAGCGTCGAAGCCGGTTCGATCGATGAGCGCGAGGGCGCGGCGAAGATCCGCGGCGTGTTCGACTGCGAAACCGTGTTGCGCGAGGTAGCTCCCGAGCAAGGCGGCTTCGTCACGGTCGCCATGCACGATGAGTGCGCGCGTCGGCATCCACTCCTTGTTGCCGTGGCGCGCAGCGACTCGCAAGGGCTGGCGGACGATCCGTGTCGTGATGTGCTGCGGACTCGGTGTCCGAACGCGCGGTAGCATCGCGAACATGCTTTCAGTGCGAAGGTGTCTTCTCGCGCTCTTGCTCGAAATTTGTGCGGCATGCGGCGCTCGTTCCGAACTGCGTGTCCGCGTAACCACCCCAGACGCATCGACGATGCCCGGCGACAGCGCTGCCGACGACGCGATCGTCGCGACGGACTCGTCGGTTGCCGATCGACCGACGCGCCCCGCATGCCCGGCGCTGCAACTCGTCGTGCGCCCTACGCCGGCGATGACGGCCGTGCAAGGGAGCTTCGCGACGCCGCGAGTGGTGTATCGCGATCACGGGTTCGACGTGGTCGCGCCGAATTCGAACGCCGAACCGATCGGGATCCGCGGGCGCCGCATGACCGTCTCGCCGACGTACCCCGCGATGCTGTCGTTCGGCGACATTCGCATCGTCGGCGAAGGCGCATGGACGTGGGCCGAGGCGGGAACCGACGGAACTCATCTCGCGCTCGGTTACCTGGGCGACTCACCGACGCTGCGAACGTGGAGCGGAGCGTATGCGAGCGCGTTGCGAACGCCGGTGATGGTGCCGCCGGGCGCGGGCACGAGTCGCGGAGTCGCCTGGGGCGGCGATCGCTGGGTCATGGCGTGGGACGACTACGACGGGCCTTCGTATCTCACCGAACTCGCCGCCGACGGATCTCCGCTCGCGCCTCCGCGGCAGACTGCGATCGCCCTGCGGAACACGACGCCCGCAATCGTGGCCTACGGAAACGGCGTCGCGGCGATCGGGCTCGATCGTATGCAGGGTGGGTATCGCATCGTGTTTCTTCGCAGCGGTCGCGAAGACATCGTGGTGTCGCCGCCGATTCCTGCCGATGGAAGTCAGCCGCGAATCGCCGGTTGGCCCGCCGATGCTTCGGCCGTCGTGCTCACGTACCGCGATGCGATGTCCTACGTGCATCTGCAGCTCGTGCGCGAAGACGGTTCCTTCGGCGAAGACCGCGTGATCATCGATCCGCAGCCTTTCGACGGGCGCTCGACCGAGATCGTTCCGTTCGTCGACGGCGTCGCGGTGGCCGACGTCGGTTGCGGTCGCGCCGGCTCTGCGGGCCGCATCGGCGTGCATCGATTCGACGCGATGCTCGACGAGCGCGGAATGCCCGTCGATGTTCCGATCGATTGCAGTGCGTCCGTGATGATCACGTCGATCGCGGCGAGTGACACCGACGTTGCGCTCGTGTGGCTCGCACCGACCGGCGGCATCGGCGATCTGCAGGTGGACACGGCCGTCGTGCGTTGCGTCGAATAATCCGGGCGCGACTCACGCGGACGACGCAAAAACCTGCAC
>CBIHQZ010000182.1:0-9123 GCA_966212315.1 uncultured Myxococcales bacterium | reverse complement strand
TGGCGGCGCGAGCAACGCACCCGCGTGAGCACTGGTCCGATCGAGCATCCATCGGTCGAACAGCGCGAGCGCTTGTTCCGCACCGCTCTCGACCCCGCCCTTTTCCGCGGCGTGGAGCAGTTCCGATCGCGCCACGATCGCCGAGGCTGACGACGGATTCGGCCCGAGTATGGTCGCAGCCGCGAGCGCGAGCGCTTGACGTCGCCGGTCGCCATCGAGCTTCGGGAACGCATCGAGCAGCACCGGCGCGTTGCCCAGCGCGAGCCCGCGAAGTTCTTCGCGACGCGTCGGCGGAACCGCGGCATCCACGAGATGCTCGAGCCACGTCGAGATCCCATCGATCGCACTACGCTGAAGCGCGGCGCGCACGAGTTCGATCGCAACCTGCGCGACTTCGGTCTGTCGCTTCTGTTCCGCCTGCACTTCGCTTCGCGAGCTGTCGTAGTCCGCGCTCACGCCCAATGCCGCTGCCACGCCGCGGATCATCACGTCGGTTGCGGGATCGAGCGAATGGATCAACGCGAGCTGCCATGCACCGCGAAGCAGATCCTTGCGTGTGCGCGCGTCGAGGTCGGCGGGCACCTCGAGGGTCTCGAACGAGAGCGGCGCTTCGATGCGTGCCTTGCCGCGCTCTTCCGGGCTCAGCCCGAACGAGTTCATCGCCATCTCGATCAAGTGCGCTTCACGTTCGTGCACGTGCGCGTCGGCACCCGCCACGATCTGCATGATCTTTCCCGCGAGCGTTGCGATGCGGAGCACTCGCTTGCGTTCCTTGTCCGACGGTTCGCGCGTGAACAGTCCGCGCAGCCCGCGCGCACCGCCCTCGAGGGTGTGTCCGCCGAGCATCATCGATTCCATCGGCATCCATGACGGCGGCCCGATCGGCGCGAGCGCGGCTGCGATCCCCGGCCAGTACGCCCGGCCCGAGGGGGCGAGGTCGGGGCGCATGTAGAGCGGCGCGCGGCGTTTCGCGAAGGACTCGAGCATCGATTCGTTCACGTCGTCGCGGGCGGCGACCGCGGTGACGAAGTCGCGCACGAGCAGGTCGAACAATTGGCGAGTGGCGTCGTTCACGCGGGCAGGGTAGCGCAAAACGTTAGCGCCACGGCGTGTTCACTGACGGCGTCGCGCTTGATACAAACGAGCACGATGACGAACGCATGGAATCCGCAAGTCGAGACACTCACCACGGTCGAAGCGATCGAAGCCGAGTGGGAGCGTGGGCTGCGCGCGAAGGGGACGATCGAGCTGGTCGAGTGGGAGCAGAGCGCGGCGCGACTGCGTGAAGCGGCCGCGATGCTGCGCGATGCGCTCGTCCCGGTCGCCGGCGTGCGCGAACGATTGGTGGCTGTCGTCGATGCGATCTCGCAGCAACTGCCGGAGCGCCGCACGGGCGGTCGCTGACGATTGACGAAATGAAGTGACGCGAGTCCGTCGCGCTGCGCACCGAGGGGGCGCAGACGCGACGGCGAGGGCAGGGCGGTTCAGAACACCGGGACGTAGCGGACGCCGGTGTTGCTCGACACCGTGCTGTCGGCATTGCACGAGCGCGACAGGTAGCTCGCACCGTCGATGCTCTCGAGGCCGATCGTCGCGCTCGAACCAGTCGCGCGCGAGGGGTCGCTCGACGACGTCATCGTCCCGTACTGTACGTCGATGGTGTTGGTCGATTCGCTCAGCACCACCGTGAACGTCAGGTCGGCGGTCCAGGAGTAGCCGTTCGAATCGTTCCAGGTCGCCACGAACTGACGATCCGGTGCGGTGCCGATCGTCGCGTAGCACACGCCCGAGCGACTGATCAGGTCGTCCCAGAACGCCATCACGCTGCCGGGCAGGCCGCTCGGCAGGCAGGTGTTCGAGTACGCGTTCGACGCCGGGCTCCCGATGCCGACAACCCCGTTCGTGCTGACCCACGCCGCGGTGGTGTTCACGCCGAAGTAGCGGAACGAGAACGGCAGCGTGACGTTCGTGACGCTGTCGTCCGAGGTCGGCATGACGGTGAGTGCGCCGGTCTGGGCGCAGGAATTGATGAAGGGAAGCGGACTGACGACCTCGAGGTAGCGGCTGCACTGGCCGCGCGAGCACACGAGACCCGCGCCGCACACGTTGCCGCATGCACCGCAGTTCGTGGTGTCGGTGCGCGTGTCGACGCAGGTGTTGTTGCACGCCGACAGTCCGGTGCCGCACAGGCTCACGCACGTGCCGCCGGTGCAGATCTCCGAGCCGCCGCACGCGTTGCCGCACGCGCCGCAGTTCGCGCGATCGCTCGCGGTGTTCACGCACTGGTTGCCGCACACCGCCTGGCCCGCCGGGCACGAGGTGGTGCACCCGCTGTTCACGCACGCCTGGCCGGCCGCGCATGCGGTAGCGCACGACCCGCAGTGGTTCGGATCGTTCGTGAGGTTCGCGCACGCGCCCGAGCACGCGGTCTGGTTCGTCGGACACGAGAGCACGCACACGCTGTTCGAGCAGATCTCGCCCGCGCCGCATGCACGCCCGCACGTGCCGCAGTTGGCGCGGTCGGTGCGCAGGTCGCGGCACGCGCCCGAGCAATTGGTCTGCGATGCGATGCACGTCGTGCCGCACACGTTCGCGCTGCACACCTGGCCGGTCGCGCAAACGGTGCCGCACGCACCGCAGTTCGAGTTGCTGGTCGACGTGTTCACGCACACGCCGTTGCACACGATCTGGCCCGTCGGGCACGAGGTTGCGCACGCGCCGTTCGCGCACACTTGTCCGCTCGCGCAGGATGCTCCGCATGTGCCGCAGTTGCCGCGATCGGTTTGTGTGTTCACGCACAACCCGCCGCACACCGTCTGGCCGCCGGGGCAACTCGTCGCGCACGCGCCGTTCACGCACGCCTGCCCCGCGCCGCACGCGTTTCCGCACGCGCCGCAGTTCGTCGGATCGGTCGCGAGCACGACGCACGATCCGTTGCACGCAACCTGTCCCGTCGGACACGAGGTCGCACAGACTCCGCCGCCGCACGCCTGGCCGCTCGGGCAAGTCGTACCGCAAGCACCGCAGTTCGCACGGTCGGTGACGGTGTTCACGCACGCGCCGTTGCACACGGTCTGTCCCGCCGGGCACGAGGTGGCGCACGCGCCGTTCGAACACACCTGCCCGCTCAGGCAGCTGGTGCCGCACGCGCCGCAATTGGTGCGATCGGTCTGGGTGTTCACGCAGAGTCCGTTGCACACGGTCTGCGCGCCGGGGCAGCTGGTCGCGCACGCGCCGTTCACGCAGGCCTGGCCGGCGGCGCAAACCGTCGCGCACGCGCCGCAGTGATTCGGATCGGCGGCGAGCACTACGCACGCGCCGTTGCAATCGACCTGTCCGCTCGGGCACGAGGCTTCACAACGCCCGGCCGCGCACACCTGTCCGCTCGGGCAGGCCGTGCCGCACGCGCCACAGTTGGCGCGGTCGGTGTTCGTGTCGACGCAGGTGCTGTTGCACACGGTCTGGCTGCCGGGGCACGACACTGCGCACGCGCTGTTCACGCATGCTTCGCCGGTCGCGCAACTCGTCGCGCACGTACCGCAGTGGCGCGCGTCGTTGGTGAGATCGATACAGCTTCCGTTGCAGTCGGTCTGACCTGCCGGACACGACGTGGCGCACGCGCTGTTCGCACACACCTGGCCCGCCGCGCACGCAGTGCCGCACGCGCCGCAGTTCGCACGGTCGGTGGTGACGTCGACGCAAGCACTGCCGCACGCGGTCTGACCCGACGGGCAGGTGAGAACGCACGCGCTGTTCACGCACGAGAGGCCGGCCGCACACGCGGTGCCGCACGCGCCGCAGTTGCGCGCGTCGGTGGTGAGATCGGCACAGCTGCGCGCACCACCGGAGGCGGTGCACACGGTGAGTCCCGTGGCGCAGGTCGAAGCGCAGGTTCCGTTCGAACAGACTTCGCCGGTCTCACACGCGTGACCGCACGAGCCGCAGTTGCCGATGTCGTTCGAGAGCGTCGCGCACACGCCGCCGCCTGCATCGCTGCCGGCGCAGAACATCTGCCCGTTCGGGCACGAGGGCTGACAGCTTCCGGTGACGCAACGCTCGCCGGCCGCGCACACGGTCGAACACGAGCCACAGTGATCAGGGTCCACGTCGGTAGCGACGCAGCGCGTGCCGCACATCGCGAGGCCGGTCCCGCACGGATTCACGTCGGTCGGAACGTCTCCGAATCCATCGACCGCGACGTCGACACCGAGGTCACTCGTCGCATCGATGCGCGCATCGCTCGATCCGTCTGTCGTGGTGCCGCCACCGTTGCATCCAACGCCGATCGCGACGATCGCGAGAGCGCATAGCCAGTTCCTCATCCGAGAGCCTCCGTTGCCCACGCACTCGCGCGGCGTGCGGATACTCAACGAATGCGCCACGAGCGCAAGCGCGGTTTCCTGACTTATTTTCGAGGCTCGACGGTGTTCAGTTCATTGAAGCGCGAAACGGAACGTTCGCGTCGTCGACTGACCCTGCGGTGGAATGCGTCCGTACGAAGCAATCGCGCTGCCGATGCAACTGCGCACTGCGGCGGCAGGCGGCGAGCCTTCGAACGCGACGTTTTGCGGAATGCCGATCGCGCCGTTCCACGTGATCCGCACCGTTACCGGGCGCGGGGTTCGTTGCGTTGCACCGCACTGGCGAATCGGCTCCGCGAGCGTTGCGCGGGTGGTCTCGAATACGTCGCGCGGCGGCGAGGGAGTCGTGCTCGGCGTGAGCCCGGGAATGCCCGTCCCCGCGTTCGCGGCCGCTGCGGTGGGATTCCCCGCGATGGTCGGCTCCGCGGTCGGACGCGTGGCACCGGTGATCGAGGGCTCGGTCGGTCGCGTCGGTGCGGGCGTTACCACCGCGCTCGGAATCGGCGTCGTGGGCGACTTGTTCTTCATCGCGACGAAGAGACCACCCGTGGTGATGGCCGCGACCGCGACGATTGCGCCGAGCACGATCGGTAGCCGACTCGCACGCGGTGTGTGCGTCGGCATCGAGGACACGACAGTCGGCGGAACGGGCGGCGAGGGCGCCACGAGTCCGTTGTCGGAACCCGGCGTTCGCGTGGGCGGAATCGCACCGATCGGCGCCGCGATCGCTTCGGTCGCCACCGGTTTCATCCCGCGCCCGCTGGGCACCGTCTGCAGTTCCGTCGCGGCGGCCTTGCCTGCGAGCGCATCGGCGAACGCTTCCGAGAACGTGCGAATGTCGGCGTAGCGGTTCTGCGCCTCGACCGACCACGTGCGGGTCAGCACGGCATCGACGCTCGGCGGAAGATCGCGACGGATCGCATCGACGCGCGGCCGCTTGCCGTCGAAGATCGCGAGCACGACGCCGCCGATGCCGTCGCCCGGATACGCGAGCTGCGCCGTCAGGCATTCGTACGCGATCGACGCGAGTGCGAACTGATCGGCGCGGGCATCGACCGTCGCCGAGTCGCGCAGCTGTTCGGGCGCCATGTAGTTCGGCGTGCCGAGCGCGGTGCTCGATTGCGTGATGCCGGTCTTCAGTCCCATCACTTTCGCGATCCCGAAGTCGAGTACCTTCACGCGCGCATCGGGCGCTACGAGAAACAAGTTCTCGGGTTTCAAATCGCGATGCACCACCGGCGGATTCGCGCCGTGCGCATACGACAACGCCGACGCGACTTCGTGGATCACGCGTTGCGCTTCGGCCGGCCCCATCGGCCCGGCGCGATTCAACCGATCGCGCAGCGTCTCGCCTTGCAGCAACTCCATCACCATCACCGGCGTCGTCCCCTCGACGCCGAAATCGACGATCGAGACGATGCCGGGATGTTCGAGCGCGGCGAGCACTTCCGCTTCGCGACGGAATCGCGCTTCGATGTCCGCGAGTCCGAACAGCTCGCCACGCAAGGTCTTCAGTGCGAACCGCTTCCGCGCGAGTTCGGCGTGATGAACCGTGTACACCTCACCCATTCCGCCCGCGCCGAGGAGGCCGTCGATGACATAGCGCCCGAGAAGGGTGCGACCGGTTTCGTATTGCTGCGTCATGGGATGGGCGCTCGGAGTGTAGCGGCTCGCGACCCGGTGTCATCGATTCACCGCGCAACGACGGGCTTGCGCGCGATCTTCCTTCTCGGGTGTCACGCATTCGATCGGGAACGCGATGACTCGTCCGTTGTCTCGCCAAGAACCCGAGGCCATCCTCGGTCGAAAGGTCCACTGCATGACGCGTCGCTCTGCCTCCGCTGTCCTCTTCGTCGCACTGCTCGCACAAGGCTGCGCGGGCGCTGTGCATCACGACACGACACCAACAGCCGCGCATCGCCACGTCGTCGGCAACGAGTTCCAGGTGGTCGGCCGGCCCGACGGCAGCGGCGACGCATTCGACGACACGCTTCTCTTCGAACGCGCGAATGCCGCGGTGCAGACGCATCGCTGCGACGCAGCACTCACCGACTACGATCTACTGCTCGAGCGGTTCCCCGCTTCGCGACTCGTGCAGGCGACGCAATACAACCGCGGCGTGTGCTTGCAATCGATGGGGCGCGCGGACGACGCGGTGACGGCATTTCGTGCGGCTGCGACCACACCGCGCGACGCCGGCATCGTGCGCGACGCGTGGTTTCGCATCGCGGTGATCGGCGAGTCGACCTCTCGCGTGCCGCTCGTGCTCGAAGCGACCGATGCGATCCTCGCGATTCCGAACGTGGCGCTCGTCGATCGCGTGGAGGCCTACGCACGACGCGCTGCCGCGAAACTCGCGCAACACGATTACGAGGGCGCATCGCACGAAGCCGAACTCGCGGTGGGCCTCGTGCCGACCGCCGAAGCGATCCATGCGCTCGAAGACGACACGTACATCGCGCAGGCGAAGTTCGTCCTCGCACAGGTGTCGCTCGAACGCGCCGCCGCGATCGAGATTCACGTGGGTGACCAGCAGCTCGAACTCGCGATCGAACGTCGCGTTCAACTCGTCGTGCATGCGCACGTGCAATTCAACGAAGCGATCCGCGTCGGCAACCCGCACTGGGCGGCGGCGTGCGGTTTCAGCATCGGGCAGATGTACCGCGCGCTCTACGAAGCGATCGTGAACGCGCCGGTCCCGAGCGAATGGGACGAGCACGCGATCGGGATCTATCGCCAGCGCACGTCGCAGCGTTTGCGTCCGCTGCTCCAAGGCGCATTGCGTGCGTGGGAGGCCACGCTCGACATGGCGCGACGAAACGGCATCAGCGACAACGACTGGGCCCGTCGCGCGGACGCGCAGATCGGCGAACTCCGCACGCTGATTCTCAACGGCGGTGTCCCCCCGGCATCGAGCGCACCCAGCGCCAGTCCGTCGGCTTCCGCGCAGTAGTTCCGCGATCAACCTCGCGGCGAGCTCGAATGCCGCGTCCATTCGTCTCGTCGCGCCCGCGCTTGACACCCGTGCCCGCTCGCGGCTAATGATCGCTTCACCCGAAGATGAGAACGCGTCTCAGAATCACCTTCATGTTGAGCTTGTCCCTCGGTGCCGCCTCGATCGCCGCCTGCGGGCCGCAGCCGATGGTGGTTCACGACGATCCGACCAGCGTTGCGTTGGCGGGGCTGAGCAGCGACGACCTCGCGCGCCATCGCCGTGGTGACGCGTTCTTCGAGCGCACCTGGCGTGCGTCGCAGGGACTCGGTCCGCTCTACATCCGTTCGTCGTGCGCGGCCTGTCACGCGGGCGACGTGCGCGGGCCGGGCGCCGTTCAGCGCATGAGCGTCGTCGAGAGCGATGGCTTCACGGCCGTCACGAATCTCGATGCGCTCCTTCCGTTCGGCACCGCGGTGCGGCCGCAGTTCGTCGCGGGCGCGACGCAGGGTCTACTTCCGCCGACGGATGTCCCCAACGTGAAGCTCTCGCTTCGTGTCGGCCCGGCGACGTTCGGTCGCGCGTACATCGAATCGATCGGCGATCAGACGCTCCTCGATCTCGCCGCGACGCAGGAGCGCGACGGCATCGTGTCGGGCCGCGTGAATCGGCTTCCCGACGGAAGCATCGGTCGCTTCGGCGTGAAGAGCCGTCTCGGCACCATCGAAGCATTCGTCGCCGACGCGTTCCGCGGGGACATGGGGATGACCTCGCCGCAGCGTCCCGACGAACCGGCGAATCCCGATCACCTCACCGACGATGCATTCCCCGGTGTCGATCTTCCGGCGACCACCGTCGAAGACGTCGCGTTCTACATCCGCACGCTTGCGATGCCGTCGCGCACCGGACTCACCGCGCAGGGCAGCACGCTCTTCGCGCAGGCCGGATGCGCCAACTGTCATTCACCCGCACAGCAAGCGCGCGCCGACTACGAGATCCCGTCGATCGCCGGGCAGCCGTCGGAGATCTACAGCGACCTGCTCCTGCACGACATGGGAACCGAACTCGCGGACGGAATCGTCGATGCATCGGCCACCGAACGTGAGTGGCGCACCACGCCGCTGATGGGTCTGCGGCACTCGACCAGCTTCCTGCACGACGGCCGCGCCACCACGATCGACGAAGCGATCACCATGCATCGCGGCACCGGTTCCGAAGCCAATTTCTCGGTCGATCGGTTCGAAGCGCTGTCGCAAGCGGATCGCGACCTGCTCATCGATTTCGTCTCGCGGCTCTGATCGATTTTCATTCTTCGAGGTCATCTTCCATGAAGCTCACGTCGACCGTCTCCGTTCTCGCGTTCTCACTCTTCGCCGCCGCCTGCGCGTCGGATCCCGAGACCGAAGCTCGCACCGCGGTGCGCAACGAGATCAACACGCAGCTCGTGACGCTCGAGCAGGCGACCCGCGACATCCAGGCCGCCGCACCCGCGGCCGATGCGGACGGATGGAACGCGACCAGCGACGCCGCCGCGGTCACGCGCATGCGCGAAGCGTGGGGCCGCGCGCGCGTTGCGTACGAGCACATCGAAGGCGCGCTCGCCGTGCTGTTCCCCGAACTCGATCGATCGATCGACGCGCGCTACGACGACTTCATCTCGACCGCGCCCGACACCAACCTCTTCGACAACCAGGGCGTCACGGGCATGCACGCCGTCGAGCGCATCCTCTGGGCGGACAGCATCCCGGCGCACGTCGTGACGTTCGAGTCGTCGCTCCCGGGCTACGTCGCGGCATCGTTCCCGCGCACGCAGGCGGAGGCCGCCGCGTT
>CBIHQZ010000181.1:0-9144 GCA_966212315.1 uncultured Myxococcales bacterium | reverse complement strand
CGTCCCGGCCCTCGCGCAATTGGTCCTGCTCGCCGGCTATCAAGACATTGCCTACAGCCCGCGCTACCTGCTGCCTGCGCTCGCCGGTGCGATCGCGTTGCCGGCAGCGCTCACCGTCGATCGCTGGTTCGACGCGCGCGATCGCGGTCCGCGCGCGATGGCCCTCGTGCTCGCGGCCATCATTCTTCCCGCCGCACTGGCCGCGCCGGCGTTGCGCGCACGCGAAGCCCCGCTGCGCGCAGTGCTCGACGCGACGCCCGCGCTGCTCGCGGATCTTCCGGACGGTGCGTGGGTGGTGACCGGTCAGCCGTGCGGTGCGGTGCTTCTCACGCGGCGCATCGTGCACGCCACCACAGCGCGCGCACCGCGATGGCAGAGCGTGTGCGCGGGATGGGGATGGCCGCCGTCGCTCGATGCGTTCTTCGCGCGCGATGCGAGCACGCGCGTGATCGCGGTGGATCTTCGTCCCGCTGCGTGGGTCGGCGCCGGGCAGCAGCGATCGATGGCGGATGCCGCGCGGTTCGTCGCATCGCATCGCGAGCGCGTGGCCCGCGGCGAGATCATCGTCTGGCGGTGACCTGCGTTTCGAGCCCGTGGTCCGCGTCGACCTCGAGCCACAACGGTGTTTCTTCACACCCGCTCCGAACGCGCTTCGATGCGGGACGGCGGTAGTCGGCCGAAAGTGCATCGCTCGAGACCGCGTCGCTCCATGCGCCGCCGCGAACGCGCACGCGTGTTCCGGCAATCCAGCGGGTGACCACCGCGCGTGTGGCCCGTGAGCCTTCGAGGTCGCGCCACGGCACCGGCGCCAGGCCTTCGCCCGTAACCTGCTCACCAGTGCGTTCGCTCGCGTCGATCACCGCGCCGACGCCGAGCACGATGGTGATCCGCTCGCCGCTCGGACTCTCGATGTCGAACGTCGCGGGCGATGCGTCGCGCAGTTCGAACGTGCCCGAGGATTCGTGCACCGCCGTGATCACGGCGTCGTGACCGACGATCGTTCCCGCGGTCGGCGCGAGTCCATCGGCCGGCATCGCTGCAGACCCCACCCGCATGCGCGCGACGAAGAGTCGTTCGAGCATTTCGATCGTCGTCTGCAGCACGCGCCGCTGCGCGATCGCCAGCAATTGATCGCGCACTCGCGCCGCGCGTGGCGACGACCCGAAGCGCGCCACCAGCGAAGCGGCCTCGCTCGCGAGGGTCAGCATCTGCGCGCACACGCCGGACACGCCGATGACGAGAAACCCGACGACCGCGATGGCTGCATAGGTCACGCACACGCCGAGAAATCCGAATACGCAGGCGAGCAGGACATGCGCGAGGAGCGCGACGAGATGCTCGGCATGCGGCATCGACTTCGATCCCAGCGTCAGCGCGAATCCGGCGACGAATGCGAGGCGGGTCGCGAGCCAGAGAAACCGCTGCCCGGGCGGAAGTACCTCGAGCGCGCGTGGATCGAACAGATGACGAGGCCGGGCCGCGCGCGCGCCGGGGGCGCGATGGAGAAGCCATTTGCGGCGGCCGCTCTCGTCGGCCAGATCCGCCACGTGCGCGTCCGAGTCGCAGCGCGAACATCGGCGCGTGATGCCGCGCGTTGCGCAGGCGAGGCACGCGTAGCGGGCGCCGACGAGAAACAGCACCGATCGAAGATGCGGTGGCCTCGCGGGGCTGGCAAGCCGCGGCGCCGACGCTCAGTGATAGCCGAGCACGAGCGCGCGGGTGATCAGGTACCAGCCGTCGGCGAGGATGAAGAGCAGGAGCTTGAACGGCAGCGAGATGGTCGCGGGCGAGACCATCTGCATGCCGAGCGCAGTGAGCAGGTTCGCGATGACGAGATCGACGACGAGGAACGGCAGGAAGATCAGAAAGCCGATGGAGAAAGCGCTCGTGAGCTCGCTGACGACGAACGCGGGAAGGAGCACCGAGAGATCATCGGCGCCGGGCGCTTCGACGGTCACGCCGGCGGGGACGGGCTGACGCGAACGCGCTTGTCGTGCGAGGTCGAGGAAGAGCGCGCGATCGCGCGGGGTGCTGTTGGCGCGGAGGAAACGCTGGATCGGCGCACGCGCGGCGTCCCATGCGGAGCCGAGCGTGTCGATCGCGTCGGGGCGCGAGAAGTCCGCGGCGACGGCGCGCTGAACGAGCGGTCCGGCGGCGTGGGCAACGGCGGCGGCGGTGGGGGCCATGATGTGCAGCGTGAGGATCGCGGCGAGGCCGGTGATCACCATGTTGCTCGGGATCTGTTGCGTGCCGATCGCGTTGCGCACCATGCCGAGCACGACCGAGACCTTCACGAAACTCGTGCCCACGAGCAGCACGAAGGGCAGCACCGACAGCACGCCCAGCAACACCACCAACAAGAGCGGGCTCGACCCGGCGAAGACGGGAACCGATGCGTTCGCAGCGGACGCAGGCGCGGGCGTATTGGCCGCAGTCTGCGCGAGCAGCGTGAGTGCTCCGTCGGCGAAGGCGATGCTCACGGCGCGATGGTACCCGCGTCGGGCTCCGCGTCGATGGGCGCGTGTGCCGGAACGACGTCGATCGTTTCGTGCGGCGACTCGGTGACCGCCGCGAGAACGGTGATCACGAGGGGCGCATCGTCGATTCCGATCCAGGTTCCATCGGCGTCGCTCATGCCCTCCTCGACGCGAATGCGCGATCCCTCCGCGGCGATCCAGACGTTCACCGGATGCGGTTCGGCGTGGATCGAACGAACGCCCCACGCGGCGGGTAGATGCGCGACGACTTCGAAGGCAACGGGTCGGTCGACGAATCGCACCACGCCCGCGGTCGCGCGCACGAACAGTTCGTCACCGTCGTCGGTGCGCAGGCGGAATGGCGCGAGTGCCGCGTCGGCAACGTCGCTTCCGTGGGTGCGTCCCTCGACTGCGACGATCGATCCGCGCCAGCTGCCGATGCTCACGAGGCCGTCGGCGAGAAGCGTTCCTTCGACGGCGCGCGAGGGAGCTTCTTCGTTGCGATCGAACGCAGGCGCGACCGGTTCGAGCACCGGTCCGAGCGGTTCGCGGCGCGGCGTCTCGCGCGGTGCGCCGTAGGGAACGAGCATCGCGTTGCGTGCGCGGGTGCGGAATGAACGAAGCGCGCCGTGCAGCCATCCAGGAGGTGACGACGGGATGTTCGCGCGTGGGCGATTTCCGAGCGCGACGAGTGCGAGCGATGCGCTCGATGCGATCCAGCCGAGTGCTGCGAGTCCGTGAAACGCGAGCTGCGCGACGGCGAGCGCGATCGATCCGGCCACGCGCCCCGCCAGGAATCCACCGAGTGCGGCGAGTGCGGCGAGCACCTTCTTGTCGATGAATCCGTGGGTGTCGATCTTCTTCGACCAGCGCGCGCAGAAGAACGCAGCGGCGAGTGGGAGCGACCACACGACGACTTGCACCAGGAGGGATCCACGATCGCGCGTCGGATCGGGGCGCACGGGAACGGGTCGCGAGTCGCAGAGCAGGGCGAGGGTGCGTTCACCGCGCGCGTCACCGAGATCGATCGTCGCGGCGCCGCAACGTGCGCAACGCTCGGCCGACCGGCGCGTGCGACACGCGACACAGGCGCGGCGGGCGCCGATGACGAGCGCTGCACTGCGCGACGACGGGTGCGCGTTCACTCGCGCTCCTCGGTCGCGGCGGAGCCACCGGGCGAGGTCGACTCGGTGTTCTCGCGAGCAGTACTCGGTGCGTCGTGCGCGTGCGAGCCACTGTTGCGAATGCGCGCCAGCACGTCGACGAAGCGCGCAGCGGGTGTGGTCGCGACTGGCGCCGTCGTGCCCGCTCCCTCGCGAGCCGGTGGCGGCACCGTGAGATCGGCGCGCGACAGTTCCGCCAGCGTGGTGACCGACTGATCGCTCGATCCGATGAGAAACACGCGCGTGCCCGCTTCGACGAGGTACACGCTCCGCCGCGGTTCGAGCATCACGCGTTCGATTACGCGCAGATTCCGCCCGGCGCCGCCGCCGTATCCGCGCTTCGCCATCCAGCGCAGCACCAGCCACGCGCCGACGCACACGCCGATCAGCGCCAGCGCGCTCTGAAAGAGCTGCACGCCGAACCCCGTCGTACCGGCCGGCAGCGACGTGCCATCGGTTGGTGATTGCTGCGCCAGCGTGAGCAGCACGGAATTCACGGAGCGCATGGGGGACGGTATTAGCTTTCTAACATTTCAGGGCACTGGGCGTGCCAGTAGTCGTTGGCGCGCGCCCCGCCAACGAGGGGCGCTCCGGATGCGCGCGAGACGGCGGACGATCGGTGCGGTGGGTCGAAATGACAGAAAGCTAATACCGTCCCCGGGAGACCCCCCGCCGCCCGAATCGACTCACGGATTTCGCCGGGGAAATTGCGCGGTCAGTACGCGGCGCGAAATGACAGAAAGCTAATACCGTCCCCTACTCGGCGGCTTCGGCTTCGCCCGACGGACGCGCGGCGTTCAACCCGCACGCGCGCTCGAGCAGCACCGCGACATCGAGCTGCTGCACCACGCGGTCCTTCAACTCGGGCTCGTCTTCGAAGGCCTTGATGCCGTCGGTGAGCATCGTGTGACAGAAGGGACATCCCGACGCGACGGTGTCGGCACCGGTGTTGAGCAACTGCAACGTGCGTCGCTTGTTCACGCGATCGTTGTTCTGCTCTTCCATCCACATCTGCGCGCCGCCCGCGCCGCAACACAGGCCCTTCTCGCGCGACCACTCGGCCTCGACGAGTTCCACGCCCGGGATGCTCTTCAAGATCTCGCGCGGGCTGTCGTACACGTTGTTGTAGCGACCGAGATAACAGCTGTCGTGGAAGACCACCTTGCCGCGCACGCCGTTCACCGGCTTGAGCTTTCCCTCTGCGAGCAGCCCGTAGAGGAAGTCGGTGTGGTGCACGACCTCGTACTTGCCACCGAGATCCGGGTACTCGTTGAGCAGCGTGTTGAAGCAGTGCGGGCATGCCGTGACGATCTGCTTCGGCGCGTACTGGTTCAGCGTCGCGACGTTCTGCTCCGCGAGCATCATGTAGAGCAGTTCGTTGCCCGCGCGCCGCGCCGGATCACCCGTGCACGTCTCTTCGCTCCCGAGGATCGCGAAGTCCACGCCGGCCGCGTGCATCAAGCGCGCGGTCGCCTGCGCGATCTTCTTCGCGTTGTCGTCGTAGCTCGCCGCGCAACCGACCCAGTAGAGCACTCGCGCGTCCGGCTTTGCGCTCATCATCGGCACTTCGAAGTCGAGCTTCTCGGTCCACGCGCCGCGGTCCATCTTGGTGAGGTTCCACGGGTTGCCGTTGGTCTCGAGCGCACTGAAGGTCTTCTGCAATTCGTGCGGGAACTCACCCTTCACGAGCACCAGGTTGCGGCGCATGTCGACGATCTTGTCGACGTACGTGATCATCACCGGGCACTGCTCTTCGCACGCGCGGCAGGTCGTACAGCCCCAGAGCACGTCGGGGTCGATGACGTTCGGAACGAGATCGATCGGCTTCCACTTCGACGTGGTCGACGGCGTCTCGGACGGTGCCGCTGCGGCCTCCTCGCCGTCCTTCTTCTCCGCGGCGTTGCTGTTCGCGGCCGGCGTCGCTGCGCCACCCGAGACGAACTCTTCCTGCCGCGAATAGAGGTGATTGCGGAGGTCGATGCTGAACTGCTTCGGCGACAGAATCTTTCCCGTGCGATGCGCGGGGCAGTTGTCCGAGCAGCGACCGCATTCGGTGCAGGTGTACAGATCGAGCAGGCTCTTCCACGAGAAGTGCTCGATGCGCGCCGCGCCCACCGGTGCGTCGGTGGGGTTCGCGAGTTCGAGCGCCGGCGACAACACCTTCTCCATCAGATCTTCCGACGACTTCGCCATCGGCTCGAGGCGGCCGGGCACATCCATGCGCCGGAAAACCACGTTGAAGAGCGCGGTGATGACGTGGAAGTGCTTGCCGTATGGCAGGTAGTTCAAGAACGCCCACACCAGCGTGACGTGCGTCCAGAAACCCATCGTCGCGAAGATCTTCAGCAGCGTTTCGTTGGTGATCCCGATGCCGAGCAGCGTGCGCGCGCCGATGAAACCGAGCGGCGAGGCTTCGTGCAATGCGAGCACGTTGGCGACCTGCTCCGCCGGCACGTGATCACCCTGCGCGTGCTCAAGCACTGCGCCGTAGAGCCCCGCGTGCGCGCCGCCGTTGGCGACCATCGCGCGCAGATCATCGAGCGACTTGTGCGACAGCTCGACCGACAGACGCGCGATCTCACCCGCGTCGTACGCGGTATCCGCGAGCATCATCGTCGCGATCACGCCGAGCACCACCCACGCGTGCCAGCCATACGCGAGGCGCTTGTTGTGATCGAGCAGACGGAACCGCACGAAGACGAGCACGCCGAGGATGACCCCTGCGACGACGCCGTCCTTCATCAGGTTGTAGCCCTTGCCGAGAATCGCCCACGGCATCGGCCCGTTCGGATCGAGGAGCCAGAGGTTGAACTCGGGATAGAACGCGCGACCGCACAGGATGATCGTGCGGAGCAGGAGCACCGCGAAGCCCGTGAAGATCATGTAGTGCGCGAGACCCGCGAGCGGGTACTTCGGCATCTTCATCTGCGCGCGCATCGCCCACAGGAGGAACGCACCGCCCGCAGTCGCGATGGCGCCGACCGCGGCGAACTTCATGACGGCTGTGACGTCGTTCTGCTCGGGGAGCACGCCGGCCATACCGAGGCCGAGCGCGACGATCGGGAGCGCGGCGGCGAGCGTGATGAGCAAGCCGCCGTCGAGCGTCGCGGTGTTCTGGTCGGGGGCGCCCGCCATCCGATCGAACATCTGGTCGAAGCGGTTCGCGGGGGCGCCGACGAGCAGGAGGGCGATGCGACGACGGGCGGTCCAGGCGAACGCACCGAATGCAACGGCGAGAAGCAGGACCATCGCGATGGCTGAGATCACGGCAATTCCTCGAAGGGTGGCGGCAATGAAACGAACGGATGCGCGGGTTCTATAGGGAATGAACCGCTATTCAGTCAATTGACGGCTGCGCTGTGACGGCTTCCGTCGCTGATATTCCATCGCATGTTGCGCGATCCCCGACGCCGGTCGGCGCGGGCACACGAACGCCGGCATGCGCGAACGGCATGTACGAGAGTGGATCTGGCGAGTCGGTGAAACGGCGCGAACAGGATCGTCCGCGCCGGAAAATCAGCGCGGGAGCTTGGCGTCGAAGAAGGCGCGGAGCTTGATGAGGTTCTTCTGTTCGCGTGCGAACGACGGCGACGAGTAGCTGCGCGAGAATCCACGCACATCGCTGACGAACTCGCTGAGTACCGACGCGCTGGTGACGATGTCGTCGACCGAACGTCCGCGCGCCGCACCCTTGCGAAGCCCGAGCACGTACTGCTCGAGGCGGGGGTAGTCCTTGCCGAGGAACTGCTCGATGAGATCCACGTCGTTGGCGAGCTTCAGGCAGCCCTTCATCTTGTCGGCGTCGATCTTGTCGAGATTCTCTTTGGCCGCCGTGCCGGCCGCGACGCGCAACACGAACGCGTCGTCGAGGTAGCCGATGTCATCGATGCCGTCGGGGATGAGATCCAACGACTTGAACAGGTAGTTCAGCCCGCCCGCGAGGATGCGACGCGCCGGTTCCGGGACCGATTCGAGGACGATCAGTTCGACGAGACCTTCGGCATCGTCGCCGAGGGTGCGCAGCCAGGTGGGGAAGGTTTCGAGGCACTTCGCATCGACATCGGCGGTGGTCATGGCGCGGGATCGTAGCCAGGGTCGCGCGCCGGACACAAGCACCCACGCAGTGCGCGTCGACCATGGTACACACCCCGTCGTGCGTGCGGCCGCAGTGGGCATCACGGTCGTTCTCTCGCTGTCCGCCGCCTCCGGGTGCGGGCTCGGCGCGCACGCGACGATTCGCGAAGACATCGGCGGGGCGCAGCGAAATCGCGGTTTCGCGTCGGGAACCGCCTACGAGGCGTTCTTGCGGGCCGAAGTGGCAGCGACGCGCGGCGACCCGGCCGCCGGTGCGCGGCAGCTCGAACTCGCGATGATGGCCGACCCTTCGGACGGGTTTCTCCCGGCGCGAAGGGCGGAGATGTTGCTCGCGGCCGGCGATCGCGACCCGGCTCTTGAGTCGGCGCGAGTCGCCACGACGCGATTTCCCACCCAGGCTGCCGGCTGGCTCGCGCTCGGCGAGGTGCTGAGCGCGCGAGGCGATCGCGACGGTTCGCAGCGGGCGTACGAGCGCGCGACCGCGGCTGCGCCCGACGATCCCGAGGTGCGCGCGGCGGTGACTCGCGCGGCGGGCGGGAGCCCCAGCGAGGTCGCGCGGGCGATGAGCGGTGCGCCGAGCGCGCGCCCGGGTGATCACACGATCGCGGATCGGATGGCGCTCGATCCATTGCGCGAAGACGGTCCGACGCTGCGTTCGGTGCGGCGCGAGCGTGCGCGTGAAGCGATGGCGCGCGGTGCGTATCGCGAGGTCGAAGGACTGCTCGGTCCGCTGGTCTCATCGGACAGCACCGATCTCGACGACCGCGTGCGTCTGGTCGAAGCGCGCGCGCGTGACGGACGGCTCGGCGATGCTGCGCGACTGGTGGCAGGCGTGCCGGTGTTGCCGGTGACGCCGGGTGTTGCGCCGAGCGAGCACGCGCGATTGTGGCTCGCGGCGGGGCGCGCAGATCTGGCGGCAGAAGAAGCGCAGCGGGCACTGGCGAATGACGCGTCGGACGGGCTCGCGCGTGCGGTGTTCGCGGAGTCGCTCGCGCGGCTCGGGCGTGTGCGCGAGGCCGCAGAGGCCGCGATGCGCGTGCCGCCGACGTCGGCGCGTTCGATCGATGTGACCCTCGCGCTGACCGACGCGTTCGCCGTGAGCGCGCGTGATCAACTGGCGAGCGCGGTCTTGCTGCATGCGATCGCGGCACGTCCGACCGACGATGCGCCCGGTCGTGATCGATTGCGGATCGCGTTCGCGGAGCGCGCGATGCGGGTCGGACCGCTGACGGACGCGCGCGAAATCCTCGCGCGCATCGAGACGACGTGGGGACGGCAGCGCCGCGGCGCGCTTCTGCTCGGGATCGCGCCGGCGAACGAGGTTGCCGCGGATCTCGCCGTGCGATCGGGTTCGCGCTTCGACGACGGCCGTGCCGATGCGTGGCGCGTGTTGTTGTGCGCTCAGTCGA
>CBIHQZ010000180.1:0-9159 GCA_966212315.1 uncultured Myxococcales bacterium | reverse complement strand
GGTTCGGCGACCTGTCAGCTGAACTTCGGCGAGAACGACCAGTGCGTCGGTGAACTCGTCGGCACGGTCGAGAACCAGGGCATGCAGCAGATGTTCAAGTTGATGAACAGCGCGCGCATCGCCACCGGCCTCCAGGGTCTCTCGCTCGCGTCGAGTGCATTCTTGAATGCGCTCGAGTACGCGAAGGATCGCAAGCAGGGCGCGAGCATCGTGCAGTGGAAGGATCCGACCGCGCCGCGCGTGCCGATCATCCAGCACCCCGACGTGCGCCGCATGCTGCTCGACATGAAGTCACGCGTGGAAGGCATCCGCGCGCTGATCATCAAGCTCGCGACGCACATGGACCGTGCGAACTCGCTCGGCGGCACCGACGACGACAAGAAGGCCTACCACATCGGTCAGGTGGATCTGCTCGTGCCGCTGGTGAAGGCATACGGCAGCGACCAGGCGTTCCGCGTTTGCGAGACCGCGATCCAGACGTACGGCGGCGCGGGGTATCTCAAGGACTGGCCCGTCGAGCAGTACTGCCGCGACTCGAAGATCTTCTCGATCTACGAAGGCACGAATCACATCCAGTCGATGGATCTCATCGGGCGCAAGCTCGGTCAGAACGGCGGCGCGAACATGCAGGCGTTCCTCGGCGACGTGGCCACGTTCGTCGCGGAGAACAAGTCGCATCCGGTTCTCGGAGCCGCGGTGGAAGATCTCGCGAAGGCGCACGAAGCGCTCGGCGGAACCACGATGCGTCTGCTCGGATGGTTCCAGTCGGGTCAGGTCCCGATGGTGCCGCTCGTGTCGACGCGCTTCCTCGAGATGATGTCCGAGACGGTGGTGGGCTGGTTGCTTCTCGATGGCGCGAAGGTCGCGCTCGATGCGGCCGCGAAGCTTCCCGAGGGACACAAGGATCGCGCGTTCTACGAAGGCAAGAAGGCCGCTGCGATCTACTACGCACGCAACGTGGTGCCGGGCGTGGTGGCGAAGGCCGAGATCATCGCGGCCGCGGACGACAGCGCGCTGAACATCAGCGACGAAGCGTTCGCAACGATCTGATCCGGCCGACGTTGCAGCAGGCGCGCTGAGCCACGGCGCGCCGCCTCTCTCGGTCCCCCTCCGTCCTCCTCCCCGTTCGTCCTGCGCGAAGCATCGAGCCTGCGAGGCGCGCAGTCGAAGGACGCCATCGCGCCGACCCGCTTTGCGTGGTTCGACACCGAGTCTGCTCGCTAGGGCTCCGCGCCCTTTCGGATCACGTTCGCGAGCAAGGGTGCGATGGCAATCTCCACGCGCCGCGCGTCTTCTTCCAGCACGCCGCCCACTTCCTCGTCACGACTGAGCGACATCGCCGCCTGCGTGACCGCGAGCGCGAATCGCAGTGCGCCCGCATCGTCGCTGCCATCGGCGGTTGCGCGCATCGCCTTGGCGTGCGTTCCATCGCGCGTGAAGGTCGCGACGAAGCCGTTCAGTTCGAGCGAACGCACGACACCCCAGCGACGCACCCACACCGCGAACTCCGCATCGTCGGGGGGCGCGCCGACCGAACCGAGCCGCACGATGTCCGATTCGAGATCCTCACGCGTCTTGTCGAACGCCGCCTTCGCGCGTGCGTCGATGTCTTTGTTCGCAACGCCTTCGTCTTTCACCGCCTCGCGTGCGAGCGCCATCGCTTCGCGCGATACGGTGTCCACGTGCGCCGCCGCACCGAGCACCGCGCCGCGCAATCGCGCCGCGAATCGCCGCGCCGCCGGGCCGTCGAGACCCTTCGCGAACGCTTCGTCCGAGCGCGGGTCGCGCGGATCGAGTACTTCCGCATCGGGCGCATAGTCCGCGAGTGCATCGAGATACTCGCGATGCTTCGCCGAATCGGGGTGGCGCAGCGTGGCGAGAGCCAGCGCATGAAGTCGCGCGAGGGCCTTGCGAGGATCGTCGCTCATCGTCGGCAGGGTAGTACGCGCCGCAGACCGGCGTCATCACGGACCAAGCGCGCGTCACAACGCTACGATCGCCGCGATGCCGCCACGCAAGAAGAAGATCCCCGCCGGTTCGGTCGGTCTCGATCCGAACGAAGTGACGAACGAGTCGCCGCCGCGCGAAGTGAGCGCACTCGCCGCGCAGGTCGAACGCGACGGCGGTGCGGTGTTGTCGATGTATCGCGATCCGTTCGGCGCGCAATGGCTCGTGCTCGCGGTGTTGCCGCTCGCGAAGGTGAAGGCGACACCGTATCAACGCGAACTCTCGAAGACGCACGCCGATCGACTCGCCGCGGTGATTCCGAAGGTGGGTCGATTCCTCGATCCGATCGTGACCGTGCGACAAGGCGAAGAGTACTGGACGCCGAACGGGATGCATCGGCTGGCCGCGCTCGCGAAGCTCGGTGCCAAGAGCATCACGGCGCTGATCGTGCCCGAACCGGAAGTCGCGCTGCGCATTCTCGCGCTCAACACGGAGAAGCCGCACAACCTCAAGGACAAGTCGCTCGAGGTCGTTCGCATGGCGCATCACCTCGCCGACGAGACCGCGACCTCGCGCCGTCACGAGTCGGACTGGGCGTTCGAGTTCGAAGAGCCTGCGTATCTCACCATCGGCCTCTGCTACGAGGCGCGTCCGCGGTTCTCGGGCAGCGTGTATCTCCCGGTGGTGAAGCGTTGCGATTCGTTCGCGGAGACATCGATCGCGAAGTCGATGAAGCAGCGCGCATCGTGGGCGGAGAAACTGCTCGCGCTCGACGACGCGGTGAACGACGTGGTCGCGGCGTTGAAGAAACGCGGATTCAAGAGTGCGTACCTGAAGCCGTTCGTGGTGGCGCGGATCAATCCGCTGCGCTGGATTCGTGCCGCAAAACCGGGCGAGAAAGCGCCGCGCGCGGAGTTCGACAAGACGGTGGACAAGATGCTCGCGTCGGCGAGCGGATTCGATGTGTCGAAGGTGAAGCCGCAGGATCTGGCGGCGATGGGAGGCGCGCCCGCGGAGGAATGAGCGCTAGCCGAGCTGCGCGTGGAGGAACTTCGTCGCGCGTTCCCAGGCTTTCTTCGCTTCGGTCGGGTTGTGCACCTCGGGCCGGCCGTCGTTCATGAACGCGTGGCCGGCGTCGTAGAGATGCAGTTCCATCTTGGTGCCGTGCGCCGCGAGCTTCGATTGAATCTCTTTCGCGCTCTCGGGCGTCGCCCATTGGTCGGTCGACGAGAAGTGCGCTTGCACGGGCGCCTTCAGGGACTCCCATGGCGTCTTGTCCATCGGCGGCACCCCGTAGAAAGGCACCACCGCTTCGAACTCCTTCAACCGCGCGGCGGACGCGAACGCGAGCGCACCGCCCATGCAGAAGCCGATGATGCCGACGTGACCGTTCGACCGCGGATGCGCGAGCGCGTACTTCGCGGCGCCGTCGATGAAGCCGATCGCCTTCGTCCAATCGAGCGACTGCATCATCTTCGAAGCGTCGTTGGCATTGGTCGCGATCTTCCCTTCGTAGAGATCAGGCGCGATCGTGAGAAAGCCTTCGCCCGCGAGCCGCGCGACGAGCGACTCGATGTGCGGAGTGATCCCCCAGTACTCCTGGATCAACACGACGGCCGGCGCCTTGCCGAATCCCGCCGGCTCCGCCAGCGCCCCGTTCGCTTCGCCTGCGTTCGAAGAAAAGCTCACCCGCTTCGTGGTCATGTCGTGCTCCTCGTCTCGTTCGCGCGCGCGACGGCGCGCCGCCGGACGTGAGTGCACCAGCTCACGATTGCTCGCAAGCATCGCGGCCGCGCTGGGTCAGGCCGGCGACACGTCGCTCTTCTCGTGCGCGGGCGGCGCTACTTCGATGCGCGCATGCACGGCGTCGGGCTCCTCGAGTTCGAAAGGCGCGCCGGCCTCGAGACGATGCCCGGTGATCAATCGCGCGCCGCGACGGAACGTGAAGTACGACCACGCCCAACTGAAGAGCACCACGAAGCGATTGCGGAAGCCGATGAGATACCAGAGGTGCACCACGAGCCACGCGAGCCACGCGGAGAACCCGCTCAACCTGGCGCTCCTGGTCTGCGCGATCGCGCGGGAACGGCCGATCGTCGCCATCGAACCCTTGTCGCGATACGCATAGGGCTCGCGCGCTTCGTTGCGCATGGAGCGCGTGATCATGCGCGCGACGTGTCGTGCCTGTTGCATCGCGGCGGGCGACTGTCCGGGCACCGCGACGCCGTTCACGTCGACGAGTGCTGCCATGTCGCCGATCGCGAAGGCCTCCGCATGGCCGGGGATCGAACAGTCGGGCGCGATCTTCACGCGACCGGCGCGATCGAGTTCCACTCCGAGTTTCTGCGCGAGTGCAGTGCCGCGAACGCCGGCGGCCCACACGATCGTCGCCGACGGAACAACGGTGCCATCGATGTGCACGCCCGCGTCGTCGATGCACGTCACGCGTCCACCGGTGCGCACGTCGACGCCGAGATCCGCGAGCTGCGCGACGGCCTTTGCCGACAGGTCTTCGGGGAACGCGCTCAGAATGCGAGGCCCCGCTTCGACGAGAACGACCTTCGTCGCGCCCGGTTCGATTGCGCGAAAGTCTTTCGCCAGTGCGAAGCGCGAAAGCTCCGAGATCGAACCCGCCATCTCCACGCCGGTCGGTCCGCCACCGATGACGACGAACGTGAGCAGTCGCTCGCGCTTCACCGGATCGCGCTCGCGCTCGGCCGCTTCGAACGCGAGCAGGATGCGACGGCGGATCTCCACCGCGTCATCGAGGTTCTTCAGCCCGGGGGCGAACTGCGCCCACTCGTCGTGACCGAAGTAGTTGTTCTGCGCGCCGACCGCGAGGATCAGATAGTCGTACGCAAGTTCGCCTTCTTCCCGCAGACGCACGACGCGCGCGTCGAGATGCACGTGCAGCACGTCGTCGAGAAGCACGGTGCAGTTCGCCTGCTGCGAGAGCACGCCGCGAATGGGCGCCGCGATTTCCGCCGGCGAGAGCCCCGCGGTCGCGACCTGATAGAGCAGCGGCTGGAACAGATGATGGTTCGTGCGATCGATGAGCGTCACGCGCACGTCGGCACGTGCCAGCGACTGCGCGGCGGTGAGTCCACCGAAGCCGCCGCCGACGATCACTACATGCGGGCGCTTGTCATTCGCCGCGTGGACTCGAGTCATGGCCGCACCTCACACCGCCGAGACAATAGGGCTCGCGGCGTGAGGCGGAAAGAGCGCGGCACGTGGTGAAGATCACCAACTCCAGGGCGAGCCACCCGGCCAGCCGAAGGGCGGGCCGAGATTCGACGGCGCGTTGCCGGGATCGGGATTCCAACGCCAGCGATTGTCGTGACGGCCGCCGTGGAAGGCGCGCAGGCCGTCGTATTCGCGCGGATAGATGCGATGGACCGGGCCGCCGCCGCGACCGACGGAGAACGGGTCGATGTCGTGTCGCCGCATGTCGTGACTGCGCGGCATGTGGTCGCTGCCGAAGCGATGGAGCGCTGCCTCGGCCGTGAATCCGACGCTCGAGACGAGTGCCATCGCGGCGCCGACTGAAGCGATCAAGCGTGTGCGCATGAGGTACCTCCTCGGTTGATTCGTGGTGTGAGTCGAGGGGTGAGAGGTGCACGCAGCGCGCCGCTGATCACGGCCGTGTTACGGACGAGTCGCCACCGATTGCTCGCGCGGGTACCGTGCGCAGCGCATGCGCCTCGCCCGAGAAGACTTCGCTCGCGTCGTCGAACACACGCCGCTCGTCAGCATCGATCTCATCGTTCGGGATCCACGTGCACGCGTGCTGGTCGGGATGCGGACGAACAAGCCCGCCCAGGGCTCGTGGTTCGTGCCGGGCGGACGCGTGTACAAAGACGAGCGCCTCGACGATGCATTCGTGCGCATCACGCAGGCAGAACTCGGCCTGACGATGGCTCGTCGCGACGCGCGTTTTCTCGGGGTATTCGAGCATCTGTACGACGACAACGCGCTCGACGTTCCGAACGTGTCGACCCACTACGTGGTGCTCGGATACGAGTTCGCGATCGGCAGCGCCGACATCGCGCTGCCCGAGGCGCAACACGGCGCGTACCGCTGGCTGTCGGAGCGAGACTTGATGCACGACCCGCACGTGCACGCGAACACGCGCGCGTATTTCGAGCGCTAACGCCCGTGCGGCGAACAGTCGACGCGATCTCGAGGGTGCCCCGCCAGCGAGGCCTCAGAAGAAGCTGCCGCTGATCGACAGACCCGCGCCATCTCTGAACGACACCGGACCGATGACCACGTGTCCGAGCGGTTGGAGATAGCTGCGCGGCAGGGACAGAGCCAGCGTGAGCAAGGTCGAGCCGATGAGCTGCATCGAACCGACGATGAGCCCGTACGCGACGCCGGCGCTGCGATCGGCGAAGCTGCTCGCGCCCGCCGCGACAACGATGAAGGGGCCTGCCACCGGGATCGCGCCGATGCCGCAGGGCACTCTCGTGTCGCACGCCGTGAAGGCCATGGGGAGGCTGAGCCCGTACCCTGCAAGCCACGTGAGTGTGCCTGCCGCGATCAGCGGACGAATCGGAAGCCTCACGCGCCGCATCCCTTCGGGCACGGGGCCGCCGGGGTCGGGAAGGAGTTCCGGCGCGGGACGCGTTGTCGAGGACTCGCGTTCGTTCACGTCGCTCGCCACGTACGAGCGCGGACTCCCGCGCGGAACGTTCTGCGCTGCCGCGCCGCTGCTGCAGGCGACGGTCGCTGCGATCAAGCTCGAGCACACGATCGCGGTGCGTTCGTTTCTCATGGGTTCACCACCCTGCCGTCTAGCATCTCGACCGACCGCAGCGACACCGATTCATCGATCCGGCGGCGCGCGGATTCGCGTTGGTGTATCTCCATCGTCCCCGCGCGATGGACACCTTCACTCTCACGTTCGACGCCGGATCGCTGGTGCTCGACGGTGCACCGCGCGAGCCGCGTTCGTCGCATCTCGCCGCGGCCTTCGCGTGGGACGAGCGAGTGCAGCGATGGCGCGCGCCGGCGTGGGCCTATCGCGAGGTCGTGCTCCAGTTCACTCGCGCGGCGAAGCGTGGTGAGTGCGTCTTTCGCGACGAGGCGCGCGCCTACGCAACATTGCAACTCGAACATCGCGCTGTGCGTGAGCCGTTCGAGCATCAACGCGAAGCGGTCGCCGCCTGGCGCGCGGCAGGCAATCGCGGCGTGGTGATCCTCCCGACCGGTGCGGGCAAGAGCTACGTCGCGGAGATGGCCATGATGGCCACGCAGCGCGCGACGCTGATCGTAGCGCCGACGCTCGATCTGATGAACCAGTGGTCGGCCGGGCTCACCACCGCATTCGGCATCGAGGTCGGCATGCTCGGCGGGGGCGTGCACGACGTTCGCGACGTGACCGTGACGACCTACGACTCGGCGTACATCCACATGGACCGTCTCGGCGCGCGCTTCGGACTGCTCGTGTTCGACGAGTGCCATCACCTTCCGTCATCGACATATCTGCAAGCCGCCGACAGCGCGATCGCGCCGTACCGCCTCGGACTCACCGCGACGCTCGAACGCACCGATGGCCGTGAAGCGCTTCTCGACGATCGAGTCGGACCGCGCGTGTACGAACGGACGATTCGCGAACTCGCCGGCGAATATCTGGCCGAGTACGACGTGCAGAGCGTGACGGTCGCGCTCGACGAGGACGAAGCCGCGCGCTACCAGCAGCAGCGCGACGTGTATCGCGCCTTCTTGCAGAGCCAGCGCATCCAGATGTCGCGCCCCGACGGATGGAGCCAGTTCATCATGCTGTCCTCGCGTTCGGCGGAAGGACGGCGTGCGTTTCTCGCCTACCGTGAACAGAAACAGATCGCGGTCGCTTCTCGGCGCAAGTTCGAAGTGCTCGCCCAGTTGCTGCGTGAACACGCGAACGATCGCGTGCTGATCTTCACGAACGACAACGACACGGTGTATCGCATCGCCCGCGCGTTTCTCGTCCCCGCGCTCACGCATCAGACACCGGTGAAGGAACGTGCGGAGATCCTCGCGCGGTTCAACGGCGGGAGTTATCCGGTGGTGGTCACGTCGCGCGTGTTGAACGAAGGCGTGAACATCCCGGAGGCGAGCGTGGCGGTGATTCTCTCGGGCACCGGCAGCGTGCGCGAACACGTGCAGCGGCTCGGTCGCATTCTTCGCCGCAAGGAAGGGAAGCGCGCGGTGCTCTACGAAGTGATCACCCGCAACACGGTGGAAGAGTGGGTGAGCGGTCGCCGCAGGGAACACGATGCGTACCGGTGAGCGATGCTGACCTCGGATCTTCTTCGCGCGCGCGTTTTCAAGGGCGAGGTCCGTCCGCAGTATCTCGAAGCGGACGACGAACAGAATCGCGCTCGCGCGCGCACGCTGGTCGAGTTGTTCAGTGCGCACGTCGGCAAGAGCCGCGGTGAACTCGACGACGCGATGAGCGAACTGTTCGGCGAAGGAACGGACTTCCTGCTCCATCGCGGTCTCGCGAAGCTGCTCCTCGACCGGAGCACGTTCGAAGTGGCCGCGCCGTGCGACCCGGTGGTGTTACGGCGGCGCGTGTTCGAGTTGTCGGCCGCGCGTCATCCGATCGCGACGCCGGCCGCGCGCGAAGAAGTCCTCGCAACTGCGGCCCACGAACTCGGCATCGATCCAACCGTCGCCGAAGCTGCCCTCTACGCCGATCTCGAACGCGAACACGTGCTCCGTGCGTTCGACACGATCGACGCGGATGCCCTGCTCCATCGCTACAACGTCGCCCTCGCGCAGGCAGTGCTTCTTCGCGCGAGCAGGCTCACCGTTCACATCGCACCCGGCGATCCCGCGCGGTATCGGCAGCTCTTCCGCTTCATCAAGTTCTATCGCCTGATGCACACGACCGTCGGCAATCGCAGTGAGGGCTACACGCTCACGCTCGATGGCCCGCTCAGTCTGTTCCAGCTCTCGAGCAAGTACGGTCTCCAGATGGCGGAATTCCTCCCGGCACTGCTGCTCTGCGAAGGGTGGTCGCTCACCGCGGATCTCGTGTGGAGCAAGCACCTGAAGACGGGAACGTTCCGTCTCGATCCGAAGCGGGGACTTCGCTCGCACTATCCCGATCGCGGCGTGTACGTCACCGACGAGGAGCGCTTCTTCGTCGAGCGCTTCGAAGCCGCGAAGGGGCCGTGGACCCTCGAGAAGCGACCCGAGATCATCGACCTCGACGGACGCGGC
>CBIHQZ010000179.1:0-9174 GCA_966212315.1 uncultured Myxococcales bacterium | reverse complement strand
GCCGATTTCGCGACTCGCGTTCACTTCGTTCTCACCGCCATGAAACCCGTCGTCGTCACACCGCACCTCCGGTTGCTCGCGATCGACGATGCGCCCTTTGTACGCCGCCCCCACGCGCGCGTGCCGCTGGTGGGTGTGCTCACGCGCGGCGCGACGCGGATCGAAGGCGTGTTCAGCACCGTGGTGCGGCGCGACGGATGGCGCGGCACCGATGCGATCGCGACGATGTTCGAGGCCCACGACCTTCGCAGTCAGGCGCGTTGCATTCTTCTCGATGGCATCGCGGTCGGCGGGTTCGACGTCATCGATCTTCCGCGGCTCTTCGCGCGTTGCCGCACGCCGATCGTCGCGGTGATGCGCAAACAACCCGATCTCGTGGCGATGCGGGCCGCCATCGATCGCGTGTCACGCAGCGAAGCGCGTTGGCGAAAGGTGCTCGCGGCCGGGGCGATTCATCGCGCCGAGCACGGCTGGTTCCAATGCGCCGGGTGCGAACCCGAATGGGCTGCCGCGGTGCTCTCGATGCTCACCATCGAGGGTCGCTATCCCGAACCGCTGCGTCTCGCGCATGTCATCGGCGCGGGGATGGTGCTCGGTCGATCGCGCAGTCGCGCATGAATCGCGTCCTCACCGAAACAGACAGTTCCCATCGCGCCACGCGACGACGAACCGCACTTCGAGCGGCGTGCCGCTTTCGTGCGCGATCCACGGCGTTTCCTGCACCGCACGCGCGAGACACGACGCCGTCGCAACGCTCACCGCTTCGTGACCCGTCATCGCGCTGACTCGCCCGCCGCGCGGTGGCTCGATCCGCACCGTGGTGCTGAGCCAATGCCAGTCGACGCACGGCAGCGCGTTCGTCTCCGCGATGCAGGCGCTGATGCGTGCGCGCGAGAGGCTCCCGATCAGTGCCTCACGCGTGACGCAATCAGTCGCTTCGCCGAACAGCTGCACGACCGGAAAGGGGCGTCGCGGTAGCGTGTCGATCGCGCCGAGCGGTTCGCTCGGTATCGCGCCGGAGCAGTTGCCGAACACCCCGCAGCCGGCGTCGATCCGACCGAGCAGTGGGTAGCGCGCGAGCGCGGGAGGGAGTTCGAGCGCCGGCGCGCGCGATGCGACGGGCGCAGTCGAAGTCGACGAGACCGTCGGCGGAGGCGAGGGCGGTGCGTCGCAGCGTTCTTGCAGCGCGTGATTCACCCAATGATGCATCGGCGCGCGTGGCGCATCGTGCAAAGGCGGCGTCGCGCGCGTGGACATCGTGCGCGGGGCACATCCGGCCAGCGCTACGACGGCGACGAACGATCCAGCGCGATGCATCGGCCCTCCGACAATGCGCGCGCGGCAATGTTCCGCGATCAGTGTCCGAGTCTCTGACGTGCTTCGCGCACCAATGTTCGGAGTCGGCGGTTCGGCGACGCCCATGGACACGCGACGAACGCCTCGTCGTACGCCCGCGCGCATCGAGCATCTCCGTCGCGCCGGCAGACATCGCCCAGGATGATCAGTCCGCGCGCACACGCGATCCCGCCTCGCGTCAGGCACTCGCGCGCTGCGTTGCGTGCCTCCGTCGATCGACCGGCCGAGCGCGCGACCATTGCGTGCGCAAGAGTCCACCGCGGCATGGCTGGATGTTCGCGCTCCAGGGTCGCGAGCGCCTCCGCCGCTGCAGCGTGGTCACCGGTCTCCTCCATCGACTCGATCCACGCGAGCGAGATCGCCGGATCGCGCGATGCGAGCGCCGCCGACCGCCACGCATCGGCTGCCTCGCGGTAGCGCCCTTGTGCCTGACGCGCCCACCCGATCCGCATCGCAATCGCCCACGTCCCGGGTGCGTGCGGCAACGCGCGAAGAAACGCACGGTCCGCGCTCGGATCGTCGCCGCGTTCGACCGCGGCCTCGGCCTCCGCGAGTGCGAGCGACACGATCGCTTCGTCGTCGTCGCGTTGCGCAACGAGTTCGCGCAACGCTGTGAACACCCGCGTGGCTTCGGCTTCCTCGCCGAGTCGCGACAGCACCCGCGCCTGATTCGCCAGCCCGAACGGCACACACGGATCGAGTTCGGCCGACGCGCGGTAATCCTCGAGCGCGCCGCGCAGATCGCCGTGTGCCTCGCGTTCGACACCGCGATTGTTCCGCACCTGCGGCGACCGCGATGCGAGCGACACCGCTTCGTCGAGCCATGCCCTGCGCAACGCACCGCCGCGTCCTGCCAGCGCGCCGAGCATCATGCCGACCACTTCGCGACGGATCATCGCGACGCCGTACACGCCATCGCGGGCGCGACAATCCCCCGCCTCGCCGGCGCGAACGACCGCCGCGCCCCCTTCGGTTGGATCGAGGTCCACCGACTGCGCAGTGCCATGGCCGAAGCGAACGTTCACGTGCTGTCGTTCCGGCACGATCGCGAGCGGCACATCGAGCCGATCGCCGAGCGCGACCATCAGGTACGCGATTCCCTCGCAGTACCCCACGCCTTCATCGACGACGAACGGCACCAGGCTCCGCCGCAGGTCGCGGTACATCCCGGTCGCATCGAGTTCGGCGCGCAGCAACAACCTGCCGAAGAGATGCGAGCGCATCGCATCGAGCCGACATCGCGCGTCACAGTGCGCCGGCAATCGCGCACGGATCGCGGCTGCGATCGCATCGACGCGCGCTCGAACGGCCGCGGCATCGATTCGTGGGTCCCACGTCCGCGCGACGAAGAGATTCACCGCGAGCAGATCGATCGACGCATCGTCGCCGTCGAGTCGAGCGCGAAGCTCGGTCCATGCCGCCGGCACGGTCGCGTTCCCGTCGCGTATCGCGGGCGGACAGACGGGCGCGGGATCGCATCGTGCGGGGGTGACACGCTGTGCGGCAGGGGCGTGCGAGCGACACGCGCTCATCGCGATCGCGAGCATGGCGGCACGAGCAGCACGGCGCAGAACACTCATTCGCGTGGGGTGCCGGACACCATCGCACGTCGACGGTTCCGCGGGGATGGCAGGGAATTCGGAGGTACGAGAGGCGAGCGGGCGGGGCGAACGAGGGCGGTTCGGCCGCCCTTCGGAGAGACTGGATGCTCAGCGAACCGGCGTGACGCCGACCGTGTAGTTCGCGGTCGTGAACACGTTGTCGGTCTCGCCGTCGGCCACGCGGTTGGCGTCGTACGAACGCGCCCAGGGGAGATCGATACGCATGTTCGAGAGCAGCGACGCGTAGCTCTGCATGCGGCCGTCGAGCAGACCGGTGATCAGGCGCGCCGACGAGAGGCCCGAGTTCTTGAGGTACACCGACAGACCGTTGGTGATCGTGTCGAGGTTGCGCGTGCCGCCCGGGTGCAGATCGGCGAAGTTGTTGTTGTAGTACGAGAACGACACGCACGAGTTCGCCATGAAGATCTGGTAGCGATCCGGGAAGTCGCTCGCGGTGTAGTTGCGCGCGTCGATCGGGCCGCCCGAACCGATGTACGTGTGGCCGGTGTACTGAACGACGTTGCCGTTCTGCCAGGCTTCCTCGTAGACGCTCGTGCTCGGGCGTTCCGCGTAATACACGTGAACGGTCACCGCGAGAGCGTGCGTGTTCGGCGTTGAGGTGCGGTACTGGATCGACGCGTTCATCGGCATCGTCAGGTCGATGTAGCGATCGCGCCACTGCGCGATGACCTGCGAGCGGAAGCGATCGCGATCGGCGGTCGCGACTTCGGTCGGATAGTCGCGGCCGTCGATGATCCAGGTGAACACGCGCGTCGGGGTGACATTCGCGATCGCGTGACCGTTCCAGGTGACCGACGCGAGGTTCGAACCGTCGTGCGCCGCGAGACGCATCGTCGGGAACGTCGTGGTCAGCGTGCGCATGTAGAGGAAGAAGTTCTCCGCGCCGATGTCGTGCGCGCTGGCGACGTCGTCCGCGCCGAAGAACGAGTAGACGTCGAAGGTCGAGCCCGTGAAGAGACGGTGGTACTCGGGATACCGCACGCGGCGATCGGTGATCGACGTGAGGCGCGCGGTGCGCGGGAGGAACACGCGATCGCGCTCGCGCACGGTGATCTGGTTGTCCGCGAGCCCGCGACGCTCGGCGAGGATCGCCTGGTCTTCGGTGCGGATCATGTCGCGGCAGCGCGTGGTGGTCGGATCGAACGAGAAGTACAGGTACGACGCGCCCCAGTCGCCGTCTTCCGACGTGCACGGATCGGTGAGCGACGTGCCGCTCGCAGCCCAGTTCGACATGAGCAACGTGGTCTCGAGCGTGCTGCGCGAGAGGCGGCCATACGAGTCGGTGAGCACCGTCTTCGGCACCGTCACGCGATCGGTGTACGAGAAGCGCACGCGCAGCATCGTCGTGGTCGGCGCCGACGGATTCGCGGGATCGACGACGGTCACGGTGTCGCGCTGGAAGGTGGTCGGGTCGACGTTCGCTGCGTCGCGGTCGTTGGTGCCGACTTGGATCGCGTGCATCGAGCCGAGGAGCGGGCGGACTTCACGCTTTACCGCGTCGAGGATCTGCGCGTCGGTCGCCGTCGGTGCCACGAGCACGTACGACGCGACGGTCAGGTTCCGGCCCACCGCATTCGCTCCGACGATCTCGTCGGGATCGGCTTCGTCCGTGTACTCGCTGAGGTCACCGTCGGCGGCGCAACCACCGCTCGCCGCCGCGACCATCCCCGCCAACGCCACGAAACCGAACTTGCGAGTGACCTGCATGAACCTCATCGCCGCACCTCGTGGGTTCAAGAGGTACAGTATCGCGCCATGTAGGTCAATGCGGTTTCAAGACACCGATCGGCGCTTTTCCCGGGACGAGTCTGAGGCATGATGCCCCGCGCTCAATGGCGGGACTCGATTGAAATTCAATCCGATCAATGAATTGAGATTCATGGACGTTCGCAATCGTTGATGCCTGCCGCCTCTGCTCCAATGTGCGATCAGCAGGTCATCACGCTCGGTTGTGCGCGTAATCCGCGATCGACGGCGATAGGCCGACATCTGGAGCTCGGCACGTGTCGAGAACGTCAGCGGGTCTTCGCCGACCGCTTCGCCACGGCGGGCTTCTTCGCGGCGACACCCGGTTTGTTCGCCGCTTTGATCGGGGCCGTGCGAGCGGGTTTCTTGTCGCCCTTCGGTGGCAACGCGATCGCATAGGCGAGCGAGCGTTCGATCCACTTCGCGAGGGTCTTCTCGTCTTTCAACAATGCGGACGGCGCGACGACGTACTCGCGCATCGGCCTTCCCGCCATCGGCTCGAACAACGCGGCGCCCTTCTGAGCGAGGAACTCGGCACGCGCTTCGTCACCGAGTCGCAGGAACAAGCCGGTGCCGTGCAATCCCGCGAACATGTTGCCGCCCGCGAAGACGCAGGGCGATCCGAAGACCTTGCGATGTTCGACGTTCGCCTTCGCCGGCGCGACGCGCACGAGGAGGGCCTGCATCTCGGGAGGGTTCTTCTCGATCTTCATCGGCGACGAGGTTAGCCGCCGGTGACGCGCGCCACGATCGGGAACGCAGCACGTAGGCCGTCGATCACGAATTGCGCGGCGGTCGCGGCGAGAATCAATCCCATCACGCGCGCGATGATGTTCATCCCGGTGCGGCCGAGAACGCGCGCGATGCCCGTCGCGCTGCGCAACACGATCCACGTGATCAACGCGACGACCGCCATCGCGCCGAAGAGCGCGAGCTTCTCGGGCGGATGCGTGGCGCGTGCGGAGAGCATCATCGACGACGCGATCGCACCGGGGCCCGAGAGGAGCGGCAGACCGATCGGCATCACGCCGATGTCGTCGCGCATCACGGCGTCTTCTTCTTCGGCCGGCGTGCTCTTCGTCGACGAGACCTTGGCGTTCATCATTTCGAACGCGACCGAGAACAGCAGGATCCCGCCGGCGATCTTGAACGCCGCGATCGAGATGCCGAAGAAGTTGAACAGCACCTGACCGGTGCCGCCGAAGACCGCGAGCACCGCGAACGCAGTGAACGACGCGCGCTTCGCGATGAGATGGCGACGCGCGGCGGTCGTGTTGGCGGTGAGCGCGAGATAGACCGGGAGCGCCGCGAAGGGATCGACGATCGCGAACAGCGACGCGAACGACGCGAGGCCGAACGTGATGGCATGGGCAAGCATTGCGGCGCGGTCGTAGTGGCCGGGCGGTCGAACGTCAAATGTCCAGAACTTCGCGAACTTCGGCCGCAGTCGGAATCGCGCCTGCACCGGGGAAGGGTGCTAGTTTCGGCAGTCCCCGTACTACGTACGCAAACCCGTATGACCGCGCCGGACACGAGCCCGGCCTCGCGACCTCCCGAGGACGCGAAGGCGAACACGGAGCGCACGCGAAAGCGTAAGCGACGGCGCCGGATTTTCTCCCTCGCGTTGCTGCTGGTGGTGGTCGTGACGGGGTTGGTGGCGAGTCGCACTGGATGGCTCGCCCGTGAAGTCGGCCGTGTCGTGCGGGTCGAAGTGCGACGCGCGACCGGTCTCGAACTCACGTATCGCCGCATCGGGTTCTCGTGGCGGCACATGGCCGTCGAAGCGGACGACGTGATCGTCGCGCGCCCCGGGCAGCCAGCGATCGCACGCATCGACACGCTCGATGTCAGACCATCGTTCGCGGCGCTGTTCCGACGACAGATTCGAATCGCGGGGATCAGTGTCGACGGCGGCTCGATCGATCTTCGCTTCCACGGCGGACAGTTGGTCAACGGGCCGACCCTGCAACCGCAACCGCAACAGTCGCACGGGCCGCCCGAGCTTCCATTTCGCGACATCGCAATCAGCGATCTGCACGTTCATCTCGCACACGATCAACTCGGCACGCTCGATCTTCCATCGGTCGACGTCGACGTTCGCAACACTCCCGAGCATCGGATCCTCTTCGGTCTCCTCGCGCAGTCGGGATCGATCACCGGGTCGCAGTGCTTCCACGGCGCGATCACACGCGTCGAAGCGCGCGCCGAGGTGAGCAATTGGAATCTCCTCCGCGTTGCGTTGGTGCGCGTCGAAGGCGCCGGTATCGCGTTGCGCGTCCACGAGGCCGACGTTCCCTTCTCGCTCGAACACGGCATCGATCTCGATCGCACCATTCACGCCGCGGTGGACCTGAGCGCGCCGCTCGCGGTGCTCACCTGCCCGGTTCCGTTCCCGCGCTTCGCGCCGCATCCGCATGGCGACGTGAGCGTGAGCATCGACGCCTCGGCCACGCTGCGCGGATTGATGGACGCCGACAATCGCCGTTTCCGCGCGAGCGGCTCGATTCGCACGCGCAATCTCGCGCTCGAGATGCCGTTTCCCGACGGCACCGGTCGCTTCGGGCTCGGTGACGACAACGAGATCCGCTTCGAAGCGAACGAACGCGAGGTCCGCATTCCGTATCTGTCCGCGCACCACTCGGGCGGCACCGTCGTGTCACCCGGTACGCAGCCGCGGCATCCGCTCGTTGTCGATATTCACGACCTCGCACATCCCGTCGTCGACGGGCATCTCGACGTGAGCAACGTCGAACTGCGACGGCTGGTGCACGAGCTGAGCATCACCGAGTTCGCCAAGGTTCAATGGAGCATCTCGGCGAGCGCGGATCTTCACGGCGAGCTGTGGCGTTTCGGCGAACCGCCCGACCCGCACCATCCCGCGCTGCTGTTCGAGATCGCCGCCGACACCCACGACTTCGCCATCCTTCGCGACTTCTGGATGATGGAGCCGCAGTTCCCGGTGATCTCGATCGGGCACGCTTCGATCACCGGGCAGATCGCGATCGACGCTCAGCACGTGCGCTTCCAGCGTCTCGCGGGGGCGTTCGGTCAGAACAATCGATCGCACGTGCAGGTCGACTCGGTCACGCTGCGCACGGCGCACGATCCGAATTTCCCCGATGTCTGGATACAGAACGGCCGTGGCGAAGGGGTGAACCTCGAAGACATCGGACACGTCGCGGCGTTCCCGATCTCCGGGATGGCAACGTTCACGGCGCAGGGCGGCGGGCAATTCGCGGATCCGTTGATTGCCGGCGAAGCGCACCTTCGTGACTTTCACTACAACGAGTTGCCCCTCGGCGATTACGACACGCATCCTGGCGCGCAGTGGCGATTGCGCGGAATGCGCGTCGACGTCGCAGCTCTCGATGCACGCGCCGGTCGCAGCACGTTCAGTGCGCGAAACGCGTATCTCGACTTCAGTCGCTGGGTGATGTCCGCGGGGGTTCACATCGCGTCGGACAACTTCTATCTGCGCGACTACTACCACATGTTCAAGTTCGAGAACGATCCGGTCTGGGAGGCGTTCGGCGGTCAGACGATGCCGCGCTGCACCGGGTCGGCGCGTGCTCGCAACGACGTGCCGTGTGTCGACGCGAACGATCCGGGCGAACGCGAATCGCGGCGAACCAACGTCCCCGCGGGAACGACGACGGGGCACATCGAGAGCGAAGTGTCGTTCGTGCTCGGACGTCCCGGTGACGACCCCGGCGGCGTGTTGGACGTCGAATTGTGGGGTCGGAATCTGTATCTCACCGGCTTCGACGAGGCGATCGATCACGCGGATCTGCACTACCGATACGCGTGGCTGCAGCGCTCGCGTGGCTTCCGCGGCGCGAGGCACAACCTCGAGTTCGTGCGCGCGCGTTACGCGGGCGGCGCCATCCAGGCCTCGGGGAATATCGATCTCGGCGGGCAGATGCACTTCGTCGGCAACGTGCACGACGTACGACTTCCCGAGACGAACATGGCAGGCCGGAACGCGGGCGGGACGCTGAACGCGAGCGGCTCGCTCGAAGGTCAGCCCGACGGTCAGCGCTGGAACATCGATGGCGATGTGCGCGGGCTCAACGTCGCGTCGCGCAATCTCGGCGAAGTATTCTTCCACGTGCGCTCGCGTCCCGATGGCGCGCGCAGCAGTGATCCGCGCGCGCGCCCGCCGCGGCTCTACTGGTCGATGGACGCGAACGCCCTCAACGGCGGTATGCGGGTCGCCGGCGGTCTGATGGTGCCGTGGCGAACGACTTCGTGGCGCGACGTCGACGGCGAAGTTCATCCCGACTGGGACCGCGACTGGTCGCACTCGTTGGTCGACGGGCATGTCGAGATGACCCGCGCGATCGATCTCGTACCGCTGCTTCCTGCGCGCGTCGCTGCGCGACTCGGGAGTGATGCGCATGCGATCGTACGCGCCCGCGTGGACATCGAGCACGGTGTGCTCGGCGATCTC
>CBIHQZ010000178.1:0-9207 GCA_966212315.1 uncultured Myxococcales bacterium | reverse complement strand
CTCTTTCGACGACGACTCGAGTACGCGCGCTGCGCCGCGGCGTCGGAGGGAGAGGGGCGCGGCGGCAGCCGGGGGTGAGGTCTCTCCCTCTCAGCCGCGCAACGCAGCCAGCAGGTTGGTCACGCTCTTCTTCGCGTCGCCGAACAGCATCACGGTGTTGTCATTGAAGCAGAGCGGGTTCTCGACGCCCGCGTAACCAGCCGCCATACCGCGCTTGAGCATCACCACGCGCGCAGCCTTCCACGCCTCGAGCACGGGCATGCCGTAGATCGGACTCGACGGATCGCTGAGCGCGCTCGGGTTCACGATGTCGTTCGCGCCGATGACCAGCACGACGTCGGTCTCCGCGAACTCCTCGTTGATCTCTTCCATCTCCTTCACGATGTCGTACGGCACGTTCGCCTCGGCGAGCAGGACGTTCATGTGCCCGGGCAGACGACCCGCGACGGGGTGGATCGCGTAGTGAACCTTGATCCCCCGTTCGGTGAGCGTGGTGCTGATGTCTCGCACCGCGTGCTGCGCTTGCGCGACGGCCATGCCGTACCCCGGCACGACGATCACGCGCTTCGACGCGAGCAGCATCTCGGCAACCTGTTGCGCGCTCGCTTCGGTGACCTTGCCCGTCGGGGTCGTCCCGCTCTTCGCGGGCGCCGCTCCGGATTCCGCGCCAAAACCGCCGAAAACCACGTTCCAGATGGAACGATTCATCGCGCGACACATGATGTACGAAAGGATCGCGCCGCTCGATCCGACCAGCGCGCCCGTGATGATGAGCAGGTCGTTCGAGAGCATGAAGCCCGCCGCACTCGCGGCCCATCCCGAGTAGCTATTGAGCAGCGAGACGACGACGGGCATGTCGCCACCGCCGATGGCCATCACGAGATGAATGCCTAGCAGCGAGGCGAGCGCAGTCATCACGCCAAGCCACATCACGCCGTCGGTTCCGGGGGCGCGGAGGAAGAGCCACGCGCAGACCACGCTCGCGGCGACGACGACGATGTTCAATACGTGTCGCCCGGGGAGAAGCAGCGGTTTGCTCCCGATGAGCGCGCGCAATTTGAAGAACGCGATCACCGAGCCCGTGAACGTGATCGCGCCGACGAAGACGCCGATGAAGATCTCGAGCAGGTGAGCCGGATCGCGTTCGGCGCCGCTGGGCGCGAGGTAGGTCGCGAACCCGACGAGCACGGCCGCAGCGCCGACGAAGCTGTGCAGCACGGCGACCAGTTCGGGCATCGACGTCATCGCGACGCGCGCGGCGAGCACACCACCGACGACGGTGCCCACGGCGATCGCGCCACCGAGCAGTCCGATCCCGCTCGTGTCGAGTGCGAAGGTATGCGTTGCCGGCGAAGGCGTGACGACGAGACGGAACAGAGCCGTCATCGCGACGGCGACGGCCATGCCCAACACGCCGAAGAAGTTCCCGCGGCGCGCGCTCTCCTGCGTCGAGAGCCCGCGGAGACTGAGTACGAAGAGAAGGCTCGCGGCGATGTAGGCGAGGGTCCGGAGTCGATCGACCATCGTGTTCGTCTCCTACTTCCGGAACATCCGCAGCATGCGCTGCGTGACGAGGAATCCGCCGGCCACGTTGATGCTTGCGAGGAGCACGGCGATCGCCGCGAGAACGCTCCCCACGCCGAGCCCCGCGACGAGAAGCATTCCGCCGATGAGGATGATTCCGCTGATCGCGTTGGTGACGCTCATGAGTGGCGTGTGGAGGGCCGGCGACACGTTCCAGACGACATGCCATCCCACCACGCACGCGAGGAGGAACACGGTGAGGTGCGGAAGGAAGTCGGGCGGCGCCGCGAGGCCGATCGCGCCGAGTGCGATCGCTGCGATAGCCGCCACGGGGCCGGATGCCTTGCTCTCGGGCGGCTTCGGCGGTGCCTTCGGTTTTTCGGGCTCGGGGCGCGGTGCCCCCGAACGAAGCTTCGGTCGCTGCGGCGGCGGCCAGGTGATCTGGCCCTCCTTGATCACGGTGGCGCCGCGTTGCGCCTCGTCCTCCATGTCGATGACGAAACCACCGTCCTTGGTGATCAACTCCTCGAGCAGGTTGTAGATCGTCATCGAGTACAGCTCGGACGACTGCAGCGCCATGCGACTGGTGAGATCGGTGAGTCCGACGATCGTCACGCCGAAGCGTTCGACGACCTTGTCCGCTTCGGTCAGCGCGCAGTTGCCGCCCTGCTCCGCCGCGAGGTCCACGATCACGGATCCCGCGTGCATGCTGACGACCGCGCCCGACGTGATCAGTTGCGGCGCCGGCTTTCCGGGCACGAGCGCGGTCGTCACGATGATGTCGGCTTCCTTCGCGTGCGTCGCGATCATCGCTTGCTCGGCCGCGAGGTAGGCGTCGCTCATTTCCTTCGCGTAGCCGCCGGCGCCTTCGCCGCTCTCCGGCGACTCGAACTTGAACTCGAGAAATTGCGCGCCGAGGCTCTCGATCTGTTCACGCACCGAAGGCCGCGTGTCGAACGCGCGCACCACCGCGCCGAGACTGCGTGCTGCCGCGATGGCCGCGAGCCCCGCCACGCCCGCGCCGATGATCAGTACGTTGGCCGGCTTCGCACGACCGGCGGCGGTGATCTGCCCGGGAATGAATCGTCCGTAGTGATTCGCCGCTTCGATCACGGCGCGATACCCGGCGAGGTTCGCCATCGCGCTCAGCGCGTCCATCTTCTGCGCGCGCGTGATGCGCGGCATCGAGTCCATCGCGAGCACAGTGGCTTTGCGAGTCGCGAGACGCTGCATCAATCCCGGGCTCTGCGCGGGCCAGATGAATCCGATGAGTCGCGCCCGCTCGCGCAGCAACTCGGCCTCGTGCACGCCGAGGTCCTCGTTGAGCATCGGCGGCCGCACTTTCAACACCAGGTCGGCCTGCTCCCAGAGCGACTTCGCATCGGGGGCGATCGTCGCGCCAACCTCGGTGAACGTCGCATCCGAGAACGTCGCGGCATCGCCGGCTCCCGCTTGCACGATCACTTCGAGACCGAGCTTTCGCATCTTCTGAACGGTCGTCGGCGAAGCGGCGACGCGTCGCTCGTTCGGAAAGATCTCTTTCGGAATCCCGACCTTCATGCGACCTCGCGGTGATGAGTCTGCGGGAGAGCAACCGCGGGCGAAGGTCACCGCGCGGGCACGCCAGGAATGCGTGCGCGCAGTCTACGTCAGCGATAGCGCGAGCTGGGGCATTGTTTTCTTCGCGTCGCGCGCGGCACGATCGGTCGCATGATCCCGAAGCTCACGGGCGATGCCCGCACCGCTGCACTCGCGAAGCTCCCCGAATGGAAGTCTGTCGAGGGACGAGACGCGATCACGCGCACGTTCAAGTTCAAGGACTTCAACGCGGCGTTCGGATTCATGTCGCGCGTCGCGTTGCTCGCCGAGCGGATGGATCATCATCCCGAGTGGTTCAACGTCTACAACCGCGTCGAGGTCACGCTCACCACGCATGATGCGAGCGGGCTCAGCGAGCGCGACGTGAAGATGGCGCTCGCGATGGACGGATGGTCGGCTGGCTGAGACTCACCCTCGCAGCGCTTTCACCGCTCGCAGGTAATTCCGCCCGAGCGTCTTCTGGATTCGCTCGGGCTTCCATCCACGTCGCAACAACGCTTCCACGAGGCGCGGCGTTTCGAGGCACGTCGGGATGTCGCGCGGCGGCGTGATCGCACCGTCCCAATCGCTTCCCAGCGCGGGCACGTCTTCGCCCGCGACCTTCACGATGTGATCGAGATGGGCTGCAACGTGATCGACGTTCACGCCGAGGAACGCGTCGCCGAGAAAGCTCGATTGATACATCACGCCCACCACGCCGCCGGTGTCCGCGATCGCACGAATCTGCGCGTCGTCGATGTTGCGCCAGTGCTCGTACACGCCGGTCACCCCCGTGTGCGACACGATCGCGGGAACACTCTTGTCGTGCACTTCCATCGCGTCGAAGAACCCCTTGCGATCGATGTGCGCGAGATCGACGAAGATCTTCTTCGCGTTCAATCGCTTCACGAACTCGCGCCCTTCGTTCGAGAGACCCTCGCGTCCGTCGCCGAGCGGTTTCGGTGCGCTCGTCACTCCGAGCTTCGACGTAGACAGGTGCACGACGGTCGTCTTGATCACGAGGTCGTCGGGGACGAGGTCCATGGCCTTGGCATCACGATCGAGTGCGTTGCCGCCCTGGATGCCGATGAACGCCGCGTGCTTGCCGGCCGCACGGGCCGCTTCGTACTCACCCGCGTTCCGCACGATCGCGACGTCGTCGGGCACCCCCTCGAGAATCCCGCGGAGGTCGCGAATGTTCTTGGCGAAGACTTCGGGACGATTCCCTTCGCGACGCAGCGGATTCGTGGTGATGCACCAGATCCCGCCCGTCACGCGCGCCTCGCGAATGCGCGGGAGGTCTACCTGGCTGTAGAACCGCGCGCCGAGCAGGCCGTGGCCATGACGCTTGGTCAGGTCGTAGCGGAAGATGCGCCACCAGATGAACGTGTCGATGTGAAGGTCGACGACGTCGCTGGCGAGATAGATCTGGATCGCCTCGTTCGAGACCCCGAGTTCGCGGGCCCACGCCGCGGGCGATGCGCGGTGATCGACGTACTGCAGTGCGGTCATCGCCGCCGATGGTGCATCAAGCTCCATTCCCGCAGGCGGCGGATCTCCTCTCGATCGGATTTACCTGGGAGACATCCCTGCCAGATCGAATGGCATGTTCGCGGGCGAGGCGCCGCGTCTCTCGACGAATCACACAGTTAGCGACCCGGTCACACGGCCCCCACCCCTGGCGCGAATCCTGCGATGGCATACGGCATGCGCCGCACTCTTCGCCTTGTCGCCCTCGCCCTCGCCGCTTCGCTCGCCACGGCCTGCGCCGAAGGGACCGTCGACGACATCCCCGTCGAGCGTCGCGATCCGGCCAGCATCACGTGGGTCGCGCCGACGGCCGATCAGGAGATCATTGCGGGTGACGTCGTCACGATCACCGTGTCGACGGGCAACGCGGACGCGCATCGCATCGACTTCACGCTCGACGGCATGGCGCTCGAGAGCTGCGACGGAAACGATCCGCTCGCCGACTGCCATCAAGACAATCTCTGGTCGATCTCGACGACGTTCGCGACCGCGGGCGAGCACACGCTGGTCGCGTCGTTCCAATCGAGCACCGGCCGCATGATCACCGCGACGCGCACCGTCACCGTCCTCGATTCGTCGACCTCGACGCCGACCGATCCGGGCAGCAGCGGGATGGAAATGGATCCCCTCGGAATGGGCGGCGATCCCAGCGTTCCGCCCGGCGAGCCGCCGCTCTATCCCGAAGAAGGCACCGAGCCCGGCACCGAGCCCGATCCCGGCGTGGAAGAACTCGAGATGGGCGAGATCGGCGAAGAGGTTCCCGACGAGGGAATGGATCACGCGGTGGAAGAGCCGTACACGCGCGGCTATCTCGACCCGAGCCGCAGCTTCCACAACATCTTCCACGGCCGCACGTGGGCGACGAAGGGTCAGCGCATTCTCATCCGCCGCGGTCGTCTCGTCGGCGACGTGTTCGCAGTCGCGCGTTGCATGGCGACCTACGGCGACGCGATCCAGCGCTACGCGGATACTTCGTACATCTCGCGCGCCAGCATCGTCGCCCTCATGATCGCGGAGACGAACTGCACCAATCCTTCGCCGCGTCCCGGCGCCGCGCGCGGAGGCCCACTCGCAGTCAGCGCGTCGGTGTGCAGCGCGCTCAACCCGACGCTCAATCATCAGGACTGCCTGCTCCGCATGAGCCTGCAACCGAGCGCGAGCATCGAGACCGCGGTGCGTTATCTCCGCTCGGGCACGATGCGCCGGATGCATCACAACGATCCGATCAAGCTCGCGGCCGTCTATCACGTCGGCGGACTTCGCTCGACGCACGCCAATCGCTGGCACCTCGTTTCACCGAGCGGATACCTGACGCGATTCGCACAGGCATACAACGCGTACCGCTCGTGGGAAGCGCTCGGCCGTCCGCTCCCGACCAGCCCTTGATCTGGTCGAACAGCCCGCGCATCGTCTGCGCAGACCCCTCCCCCGTATCGTCCTCCGTACGTCAGCTCACACTGCACGCAGCAGCACGTTCGTCACGTCGTGCCACAGCTGCTCGAACCCTCGCAGATCGAACCTCGCTCCCGACTTGAACCAGTCCGCTCCGTCCTGCGCTTCGAGCGGTCCGCGCAGGTAGTGCCCGACTACATCGAGATGATCCGCGCGCACGAAGCCACGGAACTCGCCATGGATCTGCGAGAGCGCCGGCACCACGCCGTCGTTCGCATGCGGGTCGAGATCGAACGGAAGCGCGTGCCCGGTGACTGCTTCCTTCGCCGCGATCGGTGCGTGATAGCTGTAGCCCGTCTCGGGACGCGACGTGAGCGTGTAGACCGTCGTGTAGAGCACGGTGGACAGCGGCGTGATCAGATCGCGCAGCCGCGTGCGCTGCAGGCTCTTCACCGGCGGCGGTGACACTGTCGCGTACGACACGTGCCGCACTTCGGGCAGCGGCCGCAGTGCGGCGTTCAGCATGTCCATCGATTCGGGGGTCAGCTGCATCATCAAGCTGACGTCGTTGAGAATGCTGTCGAGGAACTCGCGCACCTCGCGCTCACGTGCGGGGGTGAAGTCTCGCAGCAGCTGATTGGTGAACTGACGCAGCAGCGACTCGTTGAGCCCGAGCACGTCGTAGGCCTTGTATCCGAGGCCCATCAGCCCGCCCGCGAGCGCGATGGGCCGTCGCCACAGACCGACGAAGACCAGCAGCGTGATGAAGTAGAGAAGCTTCTTGCCGTAGAGCGTGGTGAAGAAGTTGGCGAGTGGCGTGCCGTAATGCGGCGACGAGAGGCACACCACCGTGCGGAGTTTCTTGCGCAAGCGATCGCGCAGAACGGGATCGCCGATCTGATTCTCCGACGCGACGATGCGCGCATCGATGCCGCCGGTGGAGTGCCCCACGAGATGGATCTCGTCGGCGAGGTCGAGGCTCTGCGACGTGACGATCGCGTCGAGCACGCGCAACGCACGAAGACGAAGGCTTCCGGTCGGCAGCGTCCTCACCCCGGAAATCCGCACCGGAATGCCGCGAGCGGCGAAGTCGCGTTCCAGCGTTTCCTTGACCGCGCGGAAGTACTTCACCTCTCCGAGGTTCGAGAAGCCGAAGAATCCGGGGATGAGAAAGACGTGATGCAGTGGGCTTCTCCCGCGGTTGTTATGCCGCATCGTGCGCGCTCGGTGCGGTGCTGCCGAGCTGTGTCGAACCTACCGTCGAAGAAAGACTTGGAGTAGTCGTATGACGTTTCGATCAGTGCCGGCGCACAGCGCGCACGGCCGGAGGTGATGTGTCGGTGCGTACGTACGACGTGGTGATCATGGGAAGTGGCATCGCGGGCGCCTTTCTCGCGCGACAGCTGAAGCTCACGAAGCCGGAGCTGTCGATTCTCGTCATCGAGGCGCAGACGAAGATCGACGACTACAAGGTCGGCGAGTCGACCGTCGAAGTCGCGGCGCACTACATGATCCGCCGACTCAATCTCGGCACGTATCTCTATCAGCATCAGCTCCCGAAGAACGGGCTGCGATTCTTCTTCGATTCACCCGAGAAGGACCTCCCGCTCACCGAGATGTCCGAGATCGGTTCGGATCACATGCCGCACCATCCGAGCTTCCAGCTCAATCGCGCGACCCTCGAACGCGACATGGTCGCGATGAACCTCGCGGCGGGGATCGACGTGCAGCTCGGCGCGAAGGTCACGGACTTCAGCATCGACGCGAACTCGAAGCACACGGTCACGTACGAGCAGAACGGCGAGGCGCACACGGTCTCGTGCCGCTGGCTCTGCGACGCGTCGGGTCGTCGTCATCTCATCCAGCGCAAGCTCGGTCACAAGGTTCACAAGGAAACGCGTCTCAACACGGGCGCGGGGTGGGCCCGCTACGAGAACCTCCCCGGCATGGACGAAGTGCGCGATCACGAGTGGCGCGCGCGGGTGAAGTACACGTCGCGTTATCTCTCGACGAATCACATGATGTACGACGGCTACTGGCTGTGGTTCATCCCGCTCAATGGCGACGTGATGAGCGTCGGCGCAGTGTTCGACAAGGACCGCATCTCCAACGGCCCGCGCAACGCCGAGCAGTTCGATGCATTCATGTGCTCGCACCGCAGCTCGCGCGATCTCATGGAAGGCTCGCGCCTCGTCGACTACCAGGGCTACGCGCACCTGCCCTACTACTCCGACGTCTATTACTCGCGCGATCGATGGGCGCTCACCGGCGAAGCGGGTGCGTTCCCGGATCCGTTCTACAGCCCCGGCTCGGACTTCATCTCGACGGCCAACGAGTTCATCACGTCGATGATCGAGTCGGAGATGGCGGGCGACACGCCGGCCTTCCACGAGAAGGTCGACGTCTACAACGCGTACCACCGCTACAAGTACGAAAACGTGATCCGTCTCTACATCGGGCTCTACCCGGTGTTCGGCACGTACGAAGTGTTTCGTCTGAAGTACCTGCTCGACTTCAACAACTACTACAACCTCGTCGTCTGGCCGTTCATGGACGGCAAGCTCACCGACGTGGGCTTCCTCCGCGAGGAACTGAAGATCAGCGATCGCATTCTCCAGGCGATGAGCACCTCTGCGCATCACCTGCGCACGCTCTCCGAATCGCTTCTCTCGCGCGGCGAATACTTCGCGCAGAACAAGGGTCGCTACGCCAACGGACTGAACGGCGTGCAGCACCTCGAGAACGTGATCAACCGACCGATCGATCCGGACTTCCGCCGGCGCGAAGTCGACAAGGCGTTCGCCAGCGTGTTCGCGAGCATCATGGAGCGCACCTCGCAATCACCGGGCTTCGCGACGCGGCAGCGCGTGCTGCAGGAACTCGGCGTGCCGCAGGTGATGCTCTTCAAGGAAGTGAACGACGAGAGCTATCAGAAGCTCATCGCGAAGATCACGACGAACCTCGAACGCGATCTGCGCAAGGAGTTCCCCGATGCGCCGATCGAGCGCGTGGTGATCGGCAGCGACGCGAGTGTCGACGTGCTCGGTGAGAGCCCGCATCGCGCGCGCATCGTGGAGCGTGCGAGGGAGCTGTGGAACGCGCGGGGGAACTCGTTGACCGCGATTGCGATGTAGGGCGGAGGAAACCTCATCCCCGCTGCCGCGCGCCCCTCTCCCTCCGACG
>CBIHQZ010000177.1:0-9244 GCA_966212315.1 uncultured Myxococcales bacterium | reverse complement strand
GCACGCCGTCGTCATCGGGTGGTGGCGAAGACGACGATGCCGGTGGCGGCGACGAGGAAGTCGCCAGTGCGGCGGATGACGAATCCGGTGCGCGCGACTGCGCGACCGCCATCGACGTGGTGAAAAGCAAAATGGGGACGGTCCTGCTTAGTTGCATTGTTTGTGTCGAACGAACTTCAATTCAGCCGATTCGAATCGCAAACTACGCGTCATCTTCGATGTTTCGTTCATTGGGTTGGCCCCAGAATGCAACTATGCAGGACCGTCCCCATTTCAACCACGCTTCCGGCGCAGGGTGTTGCGCCCGACATCGAGCGATTGCGCAGCACGAGTGATGTTCCCCTCGAGCGCCGTGAGCGTCGCGTCGACGTATCGGCGCTGCGCTTGTTCCAGCGTGAGCCCTAGCGGAATGCTCACGGACCCCTCGCTCGCGCACGGTGCCGCTGGCGCACCATCGGCCGGTGCCCCGCTCGCGCGACGGACCGACGCGCCTGGCAGCGCGAGGTGCTCGGGCTCGATCACCGCGTCGGGGGCCAGCACGACCGCGCGCTCGATGGTGTGTTCGAGTTCGCGCACGTTCCCCGGCCAATCGTGGGCCCGCAGCGCACGCATCGAATCGGGCGAGAGACGCAGCGCATCGCGTCCGTGCCGTCGCGCGTACATCGCGAGGAAGTGCTCCGCCAGCCCGGCGATCTCGTCGCCGCCGCGTTCACGCAGCGTGGGAATCACGATCTCGACGACACGCAATCGGTAGAACAAGTCCTGCCGGAACTCGCCGCGCGCCACGCTCGCTTCGAGGTCACGATGCGTCGCCGCGATGATCCGCACATCCGCCCGCAGCGTCTCGCGCCCGCCCACCCGCTCGAACGTTCGCTCCTGCAGAAAGCGAAGGAGCTTCGATTGCACGGGCAGTGGCAGTTCGCCGACCTCGTCGAGAAAGATCGTTCCACCCTCGGCGACTTCGACCTTTCCTTGCACGCGTCGATCGGCGCCCGTGTACGCGCCGCGCTCGTGCCCGAACAACTCGCTTTCGACGAGGGCCGGCGGCAGCGTGGTGCAATCGACCGTGACCAGCGGCGCGTCGTGGCGTTTGCAATTGGCATGAATCGCCCGCGCAAACAGCCCTTTTCCCGACCCGGTCTCGCCGCGCAACAGCACCGTCGCGTCGACCGCGGCCGCCCGCACGATCTGCTCGTACACGCGCCGCACCGGCGCACTCGCGCCGATGATGTGATTGAACGCGCCGCGCACGTTCACCCCGCGTGCACTCCCCGCATCGGGCCGCAGCGTCGTCCCTTCGAGCGCCTGTGCGACCTGCGCGGCGAGCGCGAGCAGGAACGCTTCGTCTTCGTCGCTGAACGGTCCGTCGGACTTGTTCAGCACCTGCACCACGCCGCGAATCGCGCGCCGTCCGTCGCGAATCGGCGCGGTCAGCATCGTGTGCGTCGTGTAGCCGGTCGCGTGATCGACGCCCTTGAAGAAGCGCGGCTCGCTCGCGGCGTCGCGCACGTTCACCACTTCGCCGGTCTCCGCAACGTGCCCCGCCACGCCCTGCCCCGGCGGCAAACGGATCTCGCGCAGTTCCGGAAGATCCGCGACGCGCGAACGCAGCTCACCGGTCGCGGCGTCGACGAGATACACCGTCGCCCGCTCGGCCCGCATCGCCCGCGCGATCCGCGTTCCGAGTGCGCCGAGGAGCGTGTCGAGTTCGACCTCGCGCGCCAGCATCGCGCCGAGTTCCAGGAGCAGTGACAGCTTGTGTTCGCGCTCGTGCAACCGGTCGAAGGCTACCACGCTCATCGCGCCGCCTCGCGCCGGAGCCTCACGCCGCGCGATGCGCCGACGTCCCGGCCACCGGGATCACCAGCCCTTCGCGGGCTGCACAGGTGTCGCGCCACAACGATTGCGCGCGCGCTTCGATCTCCATCACCTGTTCATCCGTGCGCGAAGGATCGTGATGGAACAGCACCAGCTTCCCGACCCCCGCCGCGCGCGCGAGTTCGACGCCGGCTTCGTACGTCGAGTGCCCCCATCCCACCTTCGACGGACCCTTCGCACCCACGTATTCCTCGGGGAGATACTGCGCGTCGTAGATCAGCACGTCGGCGTTCTTCGCCAGTGAGACGAGCCGCTGGTCGACGCACGCGTAGTGCTCGGTGTCGGTCGCATACACGATGGTGCGGCCACGATGCTCGATGCGGTACGCGTACACCGCATCAGGGTGATTCGCCTTGGCGACGGTGACCTCCGCGTCGCCGAGAACCACGCGCTGTCGGTCGCGCACCTCGTGGTAGCTCAACAGCGATGGCACGTCGCCGAGATCGACCGGGAACGTCGGCGTCGACATCTGCCGTCGCATCACGTCGCGCACGCTCATCGTGCTCGCGCCGCCGACGACGTGGATCTTCGAGCCGGGGATGTAGATCGGCGTGAAGAACGGGATGCCCTGAATGTGATCCCAGTGCAGATGCGAGAGCAGCAGCGTGATGTCGACGTTGCCGCCTTGCTCGAGCAGCTTGTTGCCGAGTCGACGCAGCCCCGTCCCCGCGTCGAGCACGAGGCGCGTCGAGCCGGCCTGCACTTCGACACACGACGTGTTGCCGCCGACGAGCGCCGTCTCCGGTCCCGGCGACGCGATGCTGCCGCGAACACCCCAGAAGCGAATGGAAAGGGTCATGAGCGTCTCCTCCGCGCAGCGATTCGCGCCGCGACGACGGCGACGACTGCAGCGCACGTGCCGCTCGAGCGAAGTGCCATTTCGCGGGGAAATTCAGGAGTGAATCAACGCACTGGTCCAGAATGGAAGGTCCATCACGAACCACCGGATCACCTTGGCGCGTTCACCCGGCGACGGTGCTCTGTCGCCGGCGTGGCGCACCGGCGAACTCGTCGTCGATCACGATCACACCGGCCGCCGCGATCACGCAGATCGCCGCCGACGCGACGCCCGCGATCGACACGAAGAGATCGACCGCGCCGAAGCCACTGCCATGCAACGGTGTGAGCAGCGCAGCGCGTTCGGCCCATGCGCCCACGACCAGCGTCGCGCACACCGCCGTGAGTACCGACTGCGGCGATTGTGATTCGGGCGCGAGCAAGCCGGCCGCCGGAACGAAGTGGGCGATGGCGAGACCGAAGAGTGCGAGTCCGATCCAGGCGCGCGATCCGACTGCGGTGGGGAGGATCCCGACGTCGGCCATGTGGGTGGCGGGCACGAGCGCGCACAATTGCGCGAGGAGAAAACCACCGAGCGCGAGCGTCGCGAACGCGAGTGCCCGGGAGCCGCGGCGCGCATCGTTGTCTTCGAGCGGCATGACGTACGGATCGCCGTCGCGGGCAACACGCGCGGCCAGCATCACCACCGCGAGCGCGAGGACGAGATCGTTGGCAGCGAGATATGGCCCGCGCAGCCACGAACTGGTCACGGTCGCTGCGAGCGGCGCGACACTCACGTGCGCGAGGTACGGTGCGCAGAACGTGAAGAGCGCGAGGTACGCGTACGCGAAGAGCGGCGCATAGCGCTCACCGCGCGGCCAGAGGCGGGCGAGGAAGTACGCGATCGACCCTTCGGTTTCGCCGCGATCGATGGCCGCCGCGACTTCGGACGAAAGACTCGACGCGAGGAACGCGATGCCCGAACACCCGAGCGCGAGCGACGCGAGACTCGGCCCGACGATGGATACGTGATTTCCCGGCGCGGCGAGCGCGGCGGTCGACGCGATGATCCCCGCGTGCGCGAGGATCGCGACCGGAAGCGCGAGGGCCACGCCTTCGGCCGCGCGACGAAGGGTGACGAATCGTTCGCGACCCGCCAGACGGAGCACTGCCGCGATGAGCGCTGCGCTCTGCGGAATCGCCGCGATCAGCGACAACTGCACGAAGAGAGACCGCCACGCGATCGTGCCGTGATTCGTGAGCCACGCGAGCCCGAGCGAAACGGGGCCGAGACTCGCGAGTGATCCGAGCACGATGAGCAGCCCGTCGTGCGATCGCCGCGAACGAATGGTCGATTCGCGCATCATGTTCGGTCGATGCCGCTTGGCGCACGAAGGGGGCACGACGGGGTGATCCGACGCACCGAGAAGCGGCCCGGATAATCCGGTCCGTTGCGCTAGGCTCGCGAGATGACACGCGTGCGCGGTCGATGGCGATCTCTGCGGGCCGTCACACTCGCTGCGTCCTTTGCGCTCTCGGGGGTCGGCGCGAGTTGTCGTCAGCACGCGACAACGGGCGATGCATGCGGTGCCGAGATCGCCGATGCGGATCTCTGGCGCGAATACACCGATGCCGAGCTGGCAGCCCGCATCGACGCCGCGCGCCGCTGTGCGGCAACGCATGGCACCCGCGTGATGCTCGAATTCATCGCGCCGTGGTGCGAAGACTGTCGCGAGATGACTCGGCTGGATCGCACCGCCGACGTCTCGCGAGTCATTCACGCGCGCTACGAGTTGGTGCGCGTGAACGTCGGTCAGTGGGATCGCCATCGTGCGTTGCTCGCGCGGTACGGCATCGACCGCATCGCGGCGTACGTCGTTCTCGACGCGCGCGGAGAGATGGTGGCGCGCACGGTGCTCGAACCGATCACCGGTGGGCATGGCCCGCTGACCGCCGCGCGATGGATCGAGTGGCTCGAGGCGCCGCGATGAAGGCCGGTATCCCGCGTGTGGGCGCGAGTGTTCTTCGCGCGATGCTTTGATCGCGTTCGCCGCGTGCGGTTATTCTCGCAACCGTGATGCGCGCGCGAGGATTTCACACGGCGATCGTAGGTGCGCTGGCACTGGTGCTCGCCGCGACGAACAGTTTCGCGCAAGACGCATCGACGTCCGACGCGAGCGATCCCGACATGCCGGTGCTCGCATGCCCGGGCGGTTCGCTCGGATGTGCGCACGCGGCGATCGCGTACAGCAGGCAGGTCGGACTGCCGCTCGAGTTCGACATCGACACCGGCTGGTGGCCTTCGGGCTCCCCCGTGCAGGTGCGATTTCGCAGCGCGTTGACAGGGCATACGCGCGTCGATGCCGCGGGTGAACTGCACGCTGCGTGGCCGATGCCGATGACTCTGCGCGCGCTTCCCACCGCCGGTACGGGACTTCTCGAGTCCGACTACGGAATCGTCCTCGATGCGCGCGTGCGCCTGCATCTCGAAGTCTCGGGCACGACCTACAACTGGGAAGGAAGCGTTCCCTACGTTCCGCACATCGACTTCCGCGCGATGGCGAGCACCGCGTTCGATCCGTGGGCCTGGGATCCGATCAACGTGCGCGGCTCGACGATGCGACAGCACCTCGCGGACGTGCCGCTCACCGATTCGTTCATCCCGATTCCGGGCGTGTCGGGTGGTCTCAGCTTCGATGCGCAGGCGGATCTGGCGACGTCGTATCGATCGACGCAGATCACGTTCGGTGGCGATGCGGATCCGCTCACGCAGAGCACCGATCACGTTCTCGCACTCTTCACCGCGGGGCCGTCGGTCGATTACTTCCCGCAGCTCGAAGGTCAGGTCGATCAAACCATCACGATGCGGATCTATCCTTCGATCTACGTCGAACTGCTGGGTCGGCGGTGGATGGTGGATCTGTTCGAACTGCCGGTGGACATCGGTCCGATCGCGCAGCCCTGGGTGTTCGATCCGTCGCAAGCGCACCTGCTGCTTCCCGACGTGCAGCGGCGCAGCAACGTGGTGATCGACTTCGGTGACGTGCCGGTCGGGTCACGCGCGAGCGATGGTGTGCCGTTCGACTCGCTGGGCGACGTCGATCTCTATGTGCGCGCGCCGAACGCGGCGGGTGGTTTCTTCTATCCGCGCAGCACGTCCACCGCGCCCCCGCACTCGACGATCACGATGCCGGTGGAGTTCGCGCCGGCCGTCGAAGGCCCTGCCGAAGTGCGCGTGCCGTTCGTGACGAGCGATCCCGACACCCCCGCGGTGTACGTCACGTTGCGCGGCAATGGCATCGCGGGTCCGAGCGACGCGAGCGTGGTGACCGATGCGTCGAGCGACGTCGCGAACGATGTGGATCGCGGCGACGCGAGCGATGCCGATGGCGGCGATGGCGGGCTCGGCGGTGCGATGCGCGGCGGATGCGGATGCGCGGTGCCCGGGCAGCACGGCGATTCGCGCGCGCTGGGTGGCAGTGTGTTGGTGATGATGGCGCTGGCGTCGGGGTGGAGTCGTCGGCGGCGCGTGCGCACGTAGACCCCTCCCCATCGCTTGAATCGCCCCTCCCCGGCCGACAGCCTCGTGAGACCCATCAGCGCGCGATGCTGTCGGTCGAAGAGGGGCACTCGCGAGTCGTAGCGCCGCGCGTTGCGCCCATTGCTTGCCCTCTTCGGACGACGCCTGCGTGAGTGCGAGTCGCGCGGATGTCGTTCGGGGAGGGCGCGCAGTCCGACGTGAAGGTGCGGGGAGGGGTCTGCGCGACGCGCGGGAAGAGTCTGCGCGACGCTGCGCGAAGGCCCTACCGACGCCGACGAACGGTCGTCGAATGCGTCGTCGTGCGCCGCGTATTTCGCACCGGGTGCCGCACCACGCGCGCGGGCGGATGCGCGGCCCGCGACGGCGCGGGATGCACCACGCGCGCCGGAGTCGTCGCGGGTGTGGGCGTCGTCGACGGCGTCGGATCCGCGGCCACCGACGAACCTGCGTCGGCGACCGCCGGTGTCGGATTCGCGTTCGACGCCGTGTTGCTGTCGTTCACAGGCGTCGCAGCATGCGTGTTCGCGCTCGACGAGGCCGAGTTGCGATTGCCGCGCGTGCCGTGGGCTTCACGCCCCGTCGACGGCGCGGTCGAAGGCGCATCGCTGGTGACCACCGCGAACTGCGGCACGCCCGCGGTGTTCATCGCGGTGTTCCACTGACCCGGCGCGAAGCGTCGCACCGCGAACGCACCGCCCGCGAGGAGCAGGAGGGCGAGCACGGTGTACTTCAGCTTGTTGCCGCGCATGTCCTCGAGCGGCGGAAGCTTCGTGCCGGCGGGGGTATTCTCCCATCCGAGCGGGGTGCGCGTGTCGGCTCGAAGCGTCGACGACGCGGCCGGCGCCGGGACCGCGGGACCCTTCGCGGGCGCGAGCGGATCGGGCAGCGTCGGCGCGGTGCGAAGGCCCGGCATGGTGCGAGGGCGGTCACCGGTTTCGATCGCGGTGGTCGGCTCTTCGTCGGTGATCGAGTTCTTCTTGGCGCGACGTTCGATCACGTCACCCAGCACGCCGGGCGAGGTCACCGCCATCGGCACCGCGGACGGAATGCGCTGACGGATCGAATCACTGAGTCGGTGACGCTGCCCCGTCGTGCCGACCGAGTTCTCCTGCAGCCACATCATCAGCGATTCCTGCATCGCCTTCGCGGTCTGGAATCGATCGGCGGGATTGCGCTCGATCGCCTTCATCACGATGTCCGCGAGGTCGCCATCGATGCTGCGATCGCGCGACAGGATCGCGATGGGCGGCTTGTTGAGAATGTCGTTGATGAGGAGGTTGTAATTCTCGGCTTCGTACGGAAGTCCGCCGGTGAGAATCGCGTAGAGCACGACGCCGCACGCATAGATGTCGACGCGATGATCTTGTTCGCGCGCACCCGCGGCCTGCTCGGGCGCCATGTACTGCGGCGTGCCCATCACGGTGCCGGTGCGCGTGAGCGACGACACGCCGCCCTGTTCTGCGAGCTTCGAAATTCCGAAGTCGAGCACTTTGACCCGGCGACGATCTTCTTCGTCCGCGAGAAAAATATTCTCCGGCTTCAGATCGCGATGGATCACACCCTTTTCATGCGCGGCGGCGAGCGCGCCGAGCACCTGGCGCGCGATGTCCGCGGCCTCGATGTCGTCCAGACGATTGCCGCTCTTCTCGACGTACGTCGCGAGGTCGTCGCCCTTGAGCATCTCCATCGCGATGTACGGACCGAACTCCGCGGTCGTCCCGAGATCGACGATCTCGACGACGTTCGGATGATCGATGCCGCCGGCCGCGCGCGCCTCGCGTTCCACGCGTAGAACGAGGTCCGCGTACGCGACGAACTCCGGAAGCAGGAGTTTCACGGCGACGATGCGGCCGATCTTTACGTGCTCGGCACGGTAGACCGCCGCCATTCCGCCTGTGCCGAGAATGCCGAGCGTCTTGTACTTGCCGTCGATGACGGTGCCGTCGGCGAGAATCCCGGCGATGCGCTGCTGCGTCTTCGGACACACGACGGTGCCGGACGGATGCTCTTCACGGCAGAACGGGCAGCGCATGCAGGGAAAGAAGCCTATCGAAGTTTCCCGATTCAGGCCAGCAGAGCGCTGAATTCACACGGTGCCCGACCGTCTTACATCACGTCTGTCGTCGCACTTCACGGCACTTCGCAACGCATCCGAACCGCGTGCGTTGTGCCGCTCGCGACGTCGGCTTCGAGCTGGCCCGCACGTGCACGCCAGCGCGGGGTACCGCCGAGATATGAAACGAGGAGCTGGTCGTCCGCGGGATTGAGTGACCAGAACGATTCACCACGAAGGCACATTGCCCCGCCGGCAGATTCGAGCAGCGCACGGCCATTGTACGGGGGAATGATCATGAATCGTCCGTGTGCGACATCGAGCGACGGACCGTAGTCCGCCTCGCCCGCGACAATGGTCACTGCATCGGAAGCATCGGCTCGGCAGGGACGCAGCGCGCCCGGGAGCGTGGCGATCTCCGTTCCGTCACGGCTCGGGTCGAGCCCGTACCACACGAACGTTCGCATCGCGGGCGAGGTGGTTACTGCGAGCCCGGGCAGACCCTGCGCGTCGCGGGCGATCATGCGAACCGTGCGAGCTCGACCCCACGCGTAGCTGCGTCGCTGCACGATGGCGCCGCGCGGCGAAACACGGAGCACCGCGTCGAGACGCGCCGGCATGCGGTCCTCGCTCGCGAACGTGGGGAACGCGGTGCTGATCATCACCGCCGCGCCGCCATCGGCGAGCGCGATGACCGAGCGAACGTGGGAGACGGTGTCGCTCGCGCCGAGAAGCGAACGCGTCGTGCCGAGCACACCGGGTGTTCCGTTGGCGGGGATCGCGACGAGATCGCATTGCCCGGCGAAGTACGGCCCGGCGCAGCGCTCGAGCAGTGCGAGCGCGCGAGAGTGGTAGCGGGGCAAGAGTAGCGCGACGTCGCTGTTCGCCACCGCGATGCCAGTGCTCGCCGCCGCGTTGGCGTCGATCGGCGGCAAGGTCACGGCGCGCGCGTGCGCAGTGAAAGCGCCGCGATCATCGATGCCGCCCCACGCGAA
>CBIHQZ010000176.1:0-9267 GCA_966212315.1 uncultured Myxococcales bacterium | reverse complement strand
AGCCGGCGCGCGCGGTCGTCGTGTCCGCCGTCGGGCGATGTCATGGAGCCTCCATGCGGGCATATTCGTATCCGCGTCGTGGCGTGGAAAGTGCGGCGAGGCTTTTTGTGGGCGCGGCAGTGACGGAGCGGCAGTCGTCTCTCCGCGTAGACCCTCACCGTCGCACGAGCCGCACCGCAACCCATCCCGCGGTTCCACGGACTGAGTTCGCGCCGCCAGAACGGGGACGGTCCTGCATAGTTGCATTGTTGGAGAAGGGGACGGTCCTGCTTAGTTGCATTGTTCTCCCGGTCGGTCTCGCCCTCGAGCGTGCGATTCGCGGCAGTGGGCGCGCACAACGGTGAGGTTTTCACGGGAAACTCGAGGGTTGGGCTCGCTGGCAACAATGCAACTAAGCAGGACCGTCCCCATTTTGCGCCCGCTTCGATGGCATCCCGCGCCATTTTGACGTAGGCCTCCGGCGTGATTCATGCCGACAAGCGCCACAAGAACGTGTCCCTCGAGCCGGTTCTCGCGTCTGGGTCCATGCGCGCGCTCGATCGGCTGCTGCGAGCAGTGGCCGACAAGGACGTGATCGTCTGTCTCATCGGCGAGAGCGGGAGCGGGAAAGAGGTCATCGCGCGGAGACTTCACGATCTGTCCGCACGGCGCGCGAAGCCGTTCGTACCGATCAACTGCGCGGCGCTCCCCGATGCGCTCTTCGAGAGCGAGCTGTTCGGGCACGAACGCGGTGCCTTCACCGGCGCGAACCAGCTCGCGCGCGGCAAGGTCGAAGCAGCCACCGGCGGCACCCTGTTTCTCGACGAGATCGCCGAGATTCCGCTCGCGATCCAGGCCAAGCTTCTTCGGTTTCTCGAACACCGCCGATTCATGCGCGTCGGCGGCACGGTGAAGCATCAGGCCGATGTTCGGGTGATCTGCGCGACGCTCCGACCGCTCGAAGCCGAAGTCGCGCGCGGCGTGTTCCGCCCGGATCTCTACTACCGCATCCAGGGGATCACGTTTCCGATTCCGCCTCTGCGCGAGCGACGCGCCGACATCGCACCGCTGATCGAACAGATCGTCGATGAACTCACGCGGAAGCACAGCGTCGCGGCCCCGCGGTTGAGCCGAGGCGCGAAGTCAGCGCTTCGCGAATATGGCTGGCCCGGAAACGTGCGCGAACTGCGTAACGTGCTCGAACGACTGTGCGTGCTGCGCGCCGGCAAGCCAGTCCGCATGGAGGATCTGCCACCGGCGATTCAACACGCACCGCGTGGCGCGGGCGATCATGCGGGCCGGCCTGCTCGCTCTACCGCGACGATCGAGATACGACTCGACCAGCCGCTCGACGACACCATCGACGAGATCATCCGGGCAGCCGTTGCACTCGAAGGCGGCAATCGATCGCACGCCGCCGCGCGGCTCGGAATCGGACTGCGGACGATTCAGCGTCGACTGGCTTCGGACTGACACGCTGCCCGCGTCGCAGCGACGAGCGAGCCAGCACGCGAGTCCGAGTGTTCGAGCGCTCGCGTGTTCAAGTGTTGAAGAGGAAGTTCATCACGTCGCCATCGCGGACGACGTAATCGCGACCTTCGACTCGCAGCCTCCCCGCGTCTTTCGCACCCTGTTCGCCGCGAAACTGCACGAAGTCGTCGTAGGCCATGACCTGCGCGCGGATGAACCCCTTCTCGAAATCGGTGTGAATCACGCCCGCAGCCTGCGGCGCCGTCGCACCGATCGGAATCGTCCACGCTCGCACTTCCTTCACGCCGACCGTGAAGTACGTCTGCAGCCCGAGCAACTTGTACGACGCGCGAATCAACGTGTTCAGCCCCGGCTCCGCGAGCCCGGCGGTCTCGAGGAACTGCGGTCGATCTTCGGCCGGCAACTCCTGGATCTCGGCTTCGAGTTTCGAGCAGATCGCCAGCACGGGGTATCCACGCGCCGCCGCCAACGCCACGAGCTGTGCGTAGTGCGGATTCTTCATGGGATCGGGGATGTCACTCTCGCCGATGTTGCCCACCAGCAGCATCGGCTCGAGCGTGATCAGCCCGAACGACTTCAGCGATGCGCGGTCCGACACGGAGAGCGCGACGGTCGACGCCATCCGTCCGGCGTCGAGGGCCGCGTGAACACGCTCGAGCAGCGCGAGCAGTGCGGCCGAGTCCTTGGAAGCGCCGCTCTTCGACGTCTTGCGCAGACGATCGATCGCCTTCTCGATGACCTCGAGATCTTTCAAAAGGAGTTCGGTGCCGATGATGTCGACGTCGCGTTCGGGATTCACGCCCCCTTCGACATGCGTGATCTCCACGTCCTCGAAGCAACGCACGACCTGCACGATCGCGTCGGTCTCGCGAATGTGGGTGAGGAACTGATTCCCGAGTCCCTCTCCCGTCGATGCGCCGCGCACGAGCCCGGCGATGTCCACGAACTCTTGCGCCGCCGGAAGCACACGCTGCGGATGCGCGATCGCCGCCAGCACGTCGAGCCGCTCGTCGGGCACGTCGACGACGCCGGTGTTCGGTTCGATCGTGCAGAACGGGTAGTTCGCCGACGCGGCACCCGCACGCGTGAGCGCATTGAAGAGCGTCGACTTCCCAACGTTCGGCAAGCCGACGATGCCGCATTGAACTGCCATGCGCCGGTCTCGTAGCCGAATCACGGGAGTGCGTGAAGACGTCCGCGCGCGGGGCTCGGGAACGCTCCACACGACGCGGTTTTCAGCCAAGAATCGTTGTCGGCGCCGCTTGGGTAGCGAGTCGGCCCTGCTGCCGCGGGCGTCGCGCCGAATTGGCGTATCTGGCGGCGTCGGTTCCGTGAGTCGGATCGTTCCGCGACGTGTGTGTCTGAGGACTCGGCGGCGTTCGATTCAGCCCCTCGACGAGGCCTGTCGAAATCGGAGAGCGTTCGTCGACGCGCTAACACTCCGGGCATGGGCCTTGCTCGTGCCCGCCAACCAAGATGACAGACGAACATCGACTCAGGGTGCGGCGACCGAAACGCGGACCGGCGAGTGCGCACGAGCGCGCCGAACTCGTGACCGATGCAGCCATTGCCCGACTGCGCGCGGGCGAAGACATCGCGGACATCTCGTTCGACCAGATCTATCCCCACCGCGTCCGGTCACGTTCGTCTCGCTACTGGACGCCCGTCGCGATCGCCCGGCGAGCTGCCACGATGCTCGTCGGCGATCGGGCCGATCGAGTGCTCGACATCGGATCGGGCGCCGGAAAGTTCTGCCTCGTCGGAGCACTGACGACGCGTGCTCACTTCGTCGGGATCGAACAGCGACGGCACCTCGTCGAAACCGCGCGCTCCACCGCACGGTACTTCGGCGCGGACCGCGCCACGTACGTGCACGGCGACGTCGGCGAGATCGATTGGCGGCAGTTCGACGCGTTCTACTGCTTCAATGCTTTCGCCGAGAACTTCTTCAGCATCGACGAGTGTTACGACCTGTCGGTCGAGCTGTCGCCGAAGCGACGCAACGAAAACTTGTCGCGCGTGACGACCGAACTCTCTCGCGCGAGAGAGGGCACGCGCGTGGTCACGTACCACGGCCTCGGGGCGGAGCTTCCCGATGGGTACGAGCGTGTCCTGGTCGAGAAGGCGGGGACCGACTTCCTCGAGCTGTGGGTGAAGCAGCGGCAGGAAGGCGCGGGCCGGGTGTTCTTCATCGGGCGCGCGGCGCGTTCACCCGTTACGTACGTCGACGGCCCCGATCCGGCCTCCTCGGGTCCGAGAGCACATCCCGTCTCGAGCAACGAGCCGCAGCATCTGCGCGTGTTCACCGACCTCGAAAAGGCAGAGCTGCGTCGTTTCCGATCGAGGGGCACCGCGTTCGACCACGTCGACTTTGCCGGCGCGGACCTGCGTGGCGCGCGGTTCGATCGCGTGTCGCTCGTCGGCGCGGATCTCTCGGGCGCGGACCTGCGCGGCGCGCGGTTCGTCGGTTGCAACCTGAGCGATGCGCACCTGCGCGGCGTTCGCTTCGGGGGCACGAGATTCGTGGACTGCATTCTCGATCGCGTTGCCGGGCTCACGCGCGCGGACGCTCGATACGTGGCAGACCGGGCAACGCGGAATTCGGCGCGCCTAGAAGTATGGAGTGGCTCGTCGTGACGCGCCGGGATCGGGCCGAGTGGCAGCGAGTCGCGAAAACGAAGCCACGGTGGAAGAACGCAAATCGCCACGTAGGCCGCGCATCGTGCAGACGTTGATGGATCCGACTATGAGGAACCAGTCGCTGTTGCCGAGCCGCATTGCCGCGACAACTCCTGCTGCTCTGCGACGCGCCGCTTCATGGCCCCAGCTGCGCGTCACGTGCAGATCCCATCCCTGCACCGCTTGGACGGACTGATCGAACGCTTCGAAGACGATTGTCACATCGCTGTCAAAACGTTCTCTCCTCAGGAACCTGCCGAGGCCTCGGCGGCGCCCTTCGCTTCTGTGTCGCGATCCTCGCCCTGCGCTTCGTCCCCCGGTGCATCCACGGCCACGCGCACGCCGGTGGCGTTACTCGTGGTCGACGAAGCCGGCGTCCCGCGCGCCGGGACCTCCACCACTCGAATCACCAGCGGCTCTTTCGCGTCGCCCGACAATTCCAGCGTCCGCACATCCGATCGATAGCCACCGTCGCGGTCCGAACCGACCTTTCGCGCGCCGATTCCCGCGATTTCGACGAGTGCGCCATCGGGCACGAGATGTTCTCCGTCGACTTCGACGCCGCCGATCACGACGACATCCGACGCGCGGATGATCGCGCGTTCGCCTGCTTCGTCTTCGATGGTGAACTCCGTCGCACGCGTGATCAGCGAAGGAGACAGTGGCCCCTTGTGACGAACTCGCGTCCCCGCGACCGCGCGTGTTCCGTGGGCGTCGAACACCACGCTGCCGCTTCGCGTCCGACCGCGAATCACCACCGGACCCTCGCCTGCCGCGCCGATCGATTCGATGGGTCGACTCGTGGGCCAGCGTTCCATGCGCCTGGCGGCCCGCACGTTTCCGCCGCGGCCGAGCGCGATGACCACCCCGGCGAGCGCCACCGAGAGGAAGATCGAACCCAGAATCGAGACGAGGCCGACGCCCCATCCATCCGTCGGCCGGAGGACGGTGTTGATCGCGATGTTCACGACCGCATGCATCAGCACCCACGCGAGCGCGTACCACTGCAGCATCTTGTTGCGCAGCGAACGCGCGCCGATGCGTACGAGATTCGCGCGATCGACATCGATCATGGGCACCGCGCAACGCGGGCAGAGGTCGCCGACGACAGCGGTGTCGCCGCAGAGCTGACAGCAGTACTCGCGCATCACGACCACCCTCTCAGATCGGTGGGGCGCGTCAACGGCGCGACAAGCGGCCGGCGGGCTCGCGGATCCGTCGTGCCCAACACGGCTTCGGGCGCCAGTTCCGAAACGCGCGGCAGCAGCCCGTGTGAGTGCCAGTCGCCGACCGTCTGCCGATGCGGTCCGAACGCACTGCGCATCGGGTGCGTACTTCTGCGAGCACCATTGCCAGAACCGGCGTATTCGCCGCGCACGCGGTGCAGTGCCGATGCGAATGCGCTTCGCTCCGTCGTCACGTGCGGGGCGCGATCGGTCGCTCGCGAAGATCCGTGAGCGCTACGACGCGCGCGTCTGAGCGGAGTCTCTCGTGCGCTGACGCATCACTTTGGCGCGATCGCCGGTGAAGACTCCACGTCGTCGGCACCCTCGCCGCACATCACGGAGCGACTCTTGAACACCGAGCCTCGGCGTCGATCTCTCACCGGCATGCTGGTCTCGACCGAACGTCTCGCGGTGCGGCCGTCGAACGATGGCGCGAGGCACGCTATCCAGGTCGCGATCCGCGGCGCGCTGCAACTGGCGATCACCGAGCGCGCGCGGATCGTTGCGACGATGTGGCGCGAACCCGAAGACACCGGCCCCGCGCGCCTGGTTTCCGGGACGCCGTACGAGTTTTCCTCCCGATCGGACGGGCGTGAGCGCGTGCATCTTCGGGTCGCCGAGGGCGCGGAGCAGATCCTGCTGGTCGAGAGAATCATGCGGGTGATGCCCGACGGAGGTTGAAGACGCGACGGCCCAACGCGTCACGTGACGCCAGGCCGTCATCGAGCGAACTGTCATCGCGATGAACCCGCTATCGGCAGCAGAGCACCCCGCCCGAGAGCGGGTTCACCGGCGTGCGCGTCACCGTGATGCTTTCTGCAATCGCGCCGTTGCACTGCCACTCGAGGGGGCTCAGTGCGCCGCAGTCGTTGCCGCCCGAGCGGTTCACGTCGCACACGTTCGGGTCGACGCCGCCACCGCCCGGCCCGCATCCGTAGAAGTCGTTGTTGAGCGTCGGGTTCGCCTGGCAGTTCGACAGGCAATTGCTCGACGAGCATCCGCTGGTGACGGGATTGGTGACGAGCGCGCACTGGTTGCAACCGGTGCTCGAGATCGATCCCGCGAAGAACGATCCGATCGGATAGTCGAACGTGGCATCGCATCCCAGATTTCCCGGCGTGCGCGGCCGTACTTCGCCGCCCTGGCAGATGTGCCAACCGGCGCCGCAGAGATCGACCGACGAACACCCGTTGCCCGTGATGTTCTGAAGGCTCGTGTTGCCTGAGGTCGAACAGCCTGCCGCGGCGCTGTGCAGTGGCGACGGGAAGATCCCCGGCTGCGTCCATCCGCCCGCGCAACCGGCGATGTCGGGGAACGTCGATCGATCGCCGAACGCTTCGCGCGTTCCGTCAGCGCAACCGACGACGCTCGCCGTGCTCACGCACACGCCGCCCGCGCACGTCTGATTGCCGGCGCACACGTTGCCGCACGAGCCGCAGTTGTTCGGATCGTTGCCGAGCTGAACACAGTTGCCGTTGCAGAGAACCGTTCCCGGTGCGCACGTCGTGGTGCACGCGCCGTTCACGCACACCTGGCCGATGCTGCAGACCACACCGCACGCGCCGCAATTGAGGCTGTTCGCCGTGACATTGACGCACACGCCGCCGCAGAGGCGCGTACCGGCCGGGCACGCGCAGACACCGGCATTGCACACGCCGCCGAGCATGCACACGACGTTGCAACCACCGCAGTTGCTTCGGTCGTCCTGCGTATCGGTGCACATGCCGTTGCAGTTGACCTCGCCGCTCGTGCAGCAGAGACCCGACACGCACGACTGCCCCGGTCCGCACGCCGTGTCCGCGGGCGCACCGTCGATGGTCCCATCGCAGTTGTCGTCGATGCCGTTGCAGACTTCGCTGCTCGGTGCACGAAGAACGACATCCCCGGGACACGCGGCCGCGATGCCCGTGCAGATCTCGGCAGGATCGCAGTACGGCTGATTCGTCGATGCGCGACACACGACACCCGGCGCCAGGAACGCGTCGACCGGGCACGTCGTCGTGGTGCCGTTGCAGTTCTCGACGCGATCGCATGTGCCCGCCGCGGCGCGACACACGGTCGACGAAGGCGCGACGCTGTCGGCCGGACATCCCGCGCTCGCGCCGCTGCACTGCTCCGCGACATCGCAGACTCCCGCCGATCCGCGACACGTGGTCGTCGCCGGCGCGAAGGCATCGCCCGGGCATGCGCCGGTGCTGCCGGTACACGTCTCGGCAACGTCGCAGATGCCAGCAGAGACACGGCACAAGGTCGTGTTGGGCGCGAACGAGTCCGGCGGACATGCGGCCGCGTTGCCGGTGCACGCCTCGGCCACGTCGCAAACGCCCGATGCGGCGCGGCACTGCGTGGTATTCGGAGCGAAGCCGTCGGTCGGACACGCGGCTGCTGCCCCGGTGCAGGTCTCGGAGACATCGCAGCCGCCGGGAGCCGCTGCGCGACACACCGTGGTCGGCGCCGCGAAGTCGTCGTTCGGACAAGCGACATCGGTGCCCGTGCAAGCTTCTGCCACGTCACAGATGCCGGCCGATGCGCGACAAACCGTTCCCGTCGGCTGGACGCCATCCGTCGGACACGCCGCTGCCGAACCGCTACACGACTCCGCGCTGTCGCAGAGACCGGCCGATGCCCTGCACACGACACTCGAGGGCACGAACGCGTCGACAGGGCACGTCGTCGACGAACCGGAGCACGTCTCTGCCGTGTCGCAAGGACCGGCCGCCGCGCGACAGAGCGTGCCCGCCGCTGCGGGACCCTGGACGAGACATCGCGGCGCACCCGTCGTGCAGTCGACGGCGCCGCGCTCACACGGATTGCCGGTCGAGCACGATTGACCGGGCGTACACGTCGAATTGCACGCGCCCGTCGGATCGCAGAATCCCGCGGCGCACACGGTGCCGATGGGTTGGAACTGGTCGGTCGGACATTGCGATGCCGTGCCGTTGCAGACCTCGGCAACGTCACATTCGCCGGCCACCGCGCGACACGACACGCCGTTCGCGACGACAGCATCGGTCGGACACGCGGCCGCATCGCCACTGCATTGCTCGGCCACGTCGCATGCGCCCGCAGCGACGCGACACGTCACGCTCGACGCCGCGAACGCGTCGGTCGGACACACGGTATCGGTTCCCGAGCACGTCTCGGCCACGTCGCAAGGACCGGCCGCAGCACGGCATTCGACACCCGCAGCGGCGAGCGCGTCGGTCGGACATACGGCAGCGGTTCCGTTGCACGTCTCGGCGACATCGCAACCACCGGCCGATGCACGACACTCGGTACCGACTGCTGCGAATGCATCCGCGGGGCACGTCGGCGACGTCCCGGTACACATCTCCGCAACGTCGCATCCACCCGCCGATGCACGGCACTCGGTGGTCGGCGGCGCGAACGCATCGACCGGACACGTCATCGACGTACCGCTGCATGTCTCGGCCGCGTCACAGGTGCCGGTCGACACACGACACTCGGTGCCCGCGGGACTCGGCGTGCCCGCGCCTTCGCACGTGACGGCGCCTGACACGCAATGGAACACACCTGCTTCGCAGCTGTTCGCAACGTTGCACGCAGTGTTCAGTCGCGGGTCGCCATCGCACGGTGTTGCAGCATCGGCATCCGGCTGCGCATCGAACACGTCGCGTGCGTCGGCTGCATCGACACTGACGTCGAGCGGGCTGTCGATCCCGATGTCCGTCGCGCCGTCACCGCCGTCGGCGACGCCGAACAGCGAATTGGCGGTACAGCCCACCAGCCAGAGCGAGAGCAGCGCAGGGGTCCATCGCGATCGCAACATCAGATCTCCTCCAACAAGGGGCGACGGCCCCCGAACAAATTCGAACGTCGATCCCAGTGAATCAGTGCGCGCGACGCGAACGAGGTACGTGGCGTACTCGTG
>CBIHQZ010000175.1:0-9280 GCA_966212315.1 uncultured Myxococcales bacterium | reverse complement strand
AACGACGGTGTCGAACCATGAACAGCGCGACTCGGTTCCGCGAGATCGCTCGCACCCGAGGGTGAATCCGGGTGAATCCTCGGGCTCTGCATTTCACGCCCGCCTGCGCGGGCCCGTGCACGCGCGTGATCGAGTGTCGACACGTGAACGCGAAGTCCCAGCCAGACCGACGAAGGTCTGTCGCGAAAAGCCAAGACTGGGGATTCACCCCCAGGAATTTCAATGCGGTTTCGTCTCTCGGACGAACGCCGTTGCTCAACACGGCACCACGCAAATTCATCGAGTCGCCGCACTAGCACATCGCTCGCCAGTTCGTCGGCGACCAACGGGCTGCAGTGACGCGGGCCTCGGCGCTCACGGCGCGGCTCGCGTGGTCTCAGTCGCGAGCGGTGCCATTCCCAAGCGGCGTGGGTCACCCGTCCGCAAACACCCGCGCTCCCCGCGACCTGCAACGCCCTCCAACAGGCGGGGGTCTTTGCAATCGGTGCTGTCAGCGAATTCGGCGCGTACTGAGACACGGAACGCTGCGCTCGTTGTCGCGACCGTGTTCGCAGCGATCGAGGTAGCCGTCGGATTCGTCGTTCCGGACTCCGCGCAACGGGCGAGGATCGGGATCCTCGCCGTCGCGATCGCCATGACGGTCGCCGTGCGCGCGTTGGCCGCGCATGCTCGATGGTTCGTGAGCGCGGGTCTGCTCGTGGGCATCGCGATCATCGTGTTCGAGACGTCGCGGTCCGCGCCAACGCTGCCGGGCGCAAGTGCCGTCGTCTATCTGGGCGTGGTCCCGTTCTTCGTACTTCTCGTCGATGGACTCGGCGCCTCGGTCGCGATCGGCGTGCTGTGCGTCGGCTGCATTGCGTGGGTGGGACGGCATGTCGCGTTCGAAGGACGCTACGTGTCGACCGGGATTTCCAACATCGCGTTGACCGCGCTGATCGGCACCGCGTGCGCGGCGATCCACGAGACGAACGCCCGCCGATTCCGTCGCATCGCGCACGAGTACACCGATGAGCGCCGCAGCGAACTCGAACTCGCGCAAACGCTCAGCGGACTTCTCTTCTCGGAATTCCGGGCACCACTCGTTCGCATACGCGCGGTGCTTCGTTCGGCAGCGGTTCCCGACCTCGCCCTCATCGCGCAGGAGACCGCCGTGCTCGGCGAAGTCCTGGCGCGTGGACGGGCAAAGGTACTCGCGCGCAAACCCGCGGCGACGCTCGCTCCGTTCGACCCGCGCGAAGAAGCGTTGCGGGCGCCCGTCGTCGTTCCGGTCCTGATCACGCTCGCGATCGGCATCGGCATCGCGCTCGCTCGCAACATCCGGAGCGCGACCGCGCCGCTGGCACCTCTGGTGGTCGTACTGATTGCCGGCCTCGTCCTGATGACACGGCATGGTCAGCTGCGGCACGCGCGGCTCGCGCTCGCAGCGCTCTCGGTCCTTATCGGCGGCGCGCACATCGCGGCTCACTTCGCGTGGGGTCTCGCCGCGGACTCGCCCGCTCTCGTGTCGCAGCCGGCGCTCGCGATGATCGTGTACTCGATCGCCGGTCCCATCGCAGGAACCGCGGCCGCGTTGCTCGCGTGCGTCGACATCGCGATCACCGCCCACCATGGAGGCATGCCGCTCCAGGGCGGCGTCGAAGTCGCGACGACAGTCCTGACGGCAACGTGGTTCGCGCTCTCCTGCTGCTGGCTCTACTGGCGCGCGCTCCGACTCGAGATCGGATCGGCGGACCAATGTGCACGCGCGTACGGCGATGCGACCCGCCATCGGTACCGACTGATGACGACGTTCTTCCACGACCAGGGAAACCTGCTGATGCCGCTCGGAATCATCGCGGGCAGCGACAACGTTCCGGACTCGGACGCGACCTTGCGAGAGATCGTCGACCGGATGATCGCGTTGCTCGATGCCGTGGAATCGATCGAGGGGAGCGACGCGGTCATCGACGGCGGCGCGACCGCCACGATTTCCGTCGGCCGGATCCTCGACGACCTGCGACTGCTGTTCGCGGCCCGCGCCGAGTCGAAGGGACTGCACCTCGTGCTCGAAGGCGATCGCGAACTCCACGTGCGCGCGCTGCCGGCGGTGCTCGTCGACTCGGTGCTCAGCAATCTGGTGTCGAACGCGATCAAGTTCACTGCGCCCGGCGGGACGGTTCGCGTGCGCGCTTCGCTCGTCCCCGAGGAGCGCGTCGCGCTGACGGTTCACGACGACGGCCCGGGAATACCGTCCGCCGTGCTCGCGCGACTCGATCGCGCCGAAAGGCTCCCCTCGACGAAAGGTACGGCGGGCGAGGAAGGGCATGGATTCGGACTGCTGCTCGCGAGGGATTTCGCGCAACGGATGGGCGGACGGTTTCGCATCGGTCGCGCCGGGCGTGGCGGTGAGGTCGTCGTGGATCTCCCGCGACACGCGATCGGCGTCGCAAGTCGCGCGTGACACCGAAACGGTGAAGCAGGATCGCGATCGCGCCGACCGCGACTCGACGAACGGCGACGGGCAAGACGTCTCTCGCGAGCGACAGATGTTTCGGGTCGGAGACACGCGAGCCCGAGAAATGCCGGTTCGTTGCGGCGATGCGCGCGATGGGTTCCACGGCACGCACGGTGCTTTGCATCGGCGGCGTGAAGCACCGACGCCCGCACGACCGCTCGACGCCGACGCTCGACGCCGGTGAGACGGCCGCCCGCCAGACGCAGGCGAGTCCATCGCGAACGCTTCGTGGTGTCGCGCCGATCGCGACCGTAGGATGGCCGCCGATGCCTTTCGGAATTCGGCTTCTCGGACCGCTGGCCGTGATGGTGGCGAGCTGCAACGCCTATGACCGGTCCACGTACGAAACGTTGCTCGACGCCGCGCTCGTCGCAGACGCGCGCGCGGACGCATTCGACGCGCACGATGCAGGCGAGGATGCGGGCGGCATCGATGCCGTGGCCGCTGCGCTCACGGACGCCGCGCTGGCAGACCGTAGTGACGCGTTCGGCGATGTCGTTGCCGACGGCGGGCTGTCCGACGCGCCGTTGATCCAAGACGCCTGCACGCCGACGTCGACCGAGACGTGCAATGGCCGCGACGACAACTGCGATGGCGTGATCGACGAGGGATTCGATCTCATGGGAGACATCGCGAACTGTGGCGGGTGCGGCGTGCAGTGCCTCCTCGCGCACAGCGCACCCGCGTGCGTGGCCGGGCGATGCGTGCCGATGTGTACCGCCGGATTCGCGGACTGCGACGGCATCGCCGCGAATGGATGCGAGGCCGACCTTTCACACCCCGAGACGTGCGGTCGATGCGGTCATGCCTGCGGAGTCGGCGCGCGCTGCGATGCGAGGGGCGCGTGCAGCGACGAATATCCCGTCGCGCTCGAGGCCGCGGGCAAGACGACGTGCGTGCTCCGCGCGAACGGCACCGTCTGGTGCTGGGGAAACAATCGCCTCGGTACCGTGGGCGACGGAACGACGACGAACCGCACGATGCCCGTGCAGGTCGCCGGGATCACCACCGCAGTGGCCATCACGGGTTCGGAGCATCAACGGTGCGCGCTGCTGCGCGATGGAACCGTGTCTTGCTGGGGCGCAAACGTCGACGGTCAACTCGGCGACGCAACGAACACGAATCGCCCGCGGCCGGTTGCGGTCTTCGGTCTCGCCGGCGTGACGGACATCCAGTCGGGACTCGATCACGTGTGCGCGATTCGCGGCGTGACCGGCGCGGTGATGTGCTGGGGGGCGAACGACGACGCGCAACTCGGCAACGGAACGACGACGAGTCGCAACGTGCCGGTGGCTGCGAACGAAACAGCGGCGATGCAACTGGGCTCGTACGGCAGTCAGACCTGCGCGCGGCGGGCGAACGGATCCATCGACTGCTGGGGGCGAAACGTCGACGGCGAACTCGGGATCGGCACCGTGGTGAGCCCGTCGATGACGCCCGCGCCGGTCATGGGTGTCTCGGATGCTGCCGAAGTCGAAGGCGGTTCGACGTTCACGTGCGCGCGCCGGACGAGCGGTCGCGTCGTGTGCTGGGGCGAGAATTCATACGGGCAGATGGGTGACGGCACGCGCGACACGGTGGTTCGCCGGACGGCGCCGACAATGGATGTATCCGGCCTCGTCGATGCCGTTCAGTTCGCGGCCGGCGGTGCCCACGTCTGTGCGCTTCGCGCGAGCGGCGGCGTCGCGTGTTGGGGGGCGAACGGCCACGGGCAACTCGGTGACGGCACAGTGGCCACGCGGACGATGCCCGTCGCGACGATGGGTCTCGGCTCGGCGGCTGTCGTGCAAGTGAGCGTCGGCGACTTCCACTCGTGCGCGCTTCTCGCCGACGGGACGGTTCGCTGTTGGGGCGAAAACGCCGATGGCCAGCTCGGTGACGGAACGACGACGGTGCGACAAGTGGCGACCGTCGTGGTGGGGCTGCCGTAATCGGTCTTTCGGCTCGCCCGCGATTCCGGGTCCATCGCGAAACGCATTCCGCTCACGACTGTAGGTGCGCGCCGGCGCACGACCTCCGCCTGGGGCCAACGGGCCCAGGCTGACATCGAGCGACCCCCACCTTCGTGGGGTCTGAGGAACGCGCTCACTCGCTGCGAACGTGGGCGAAGCACTCGTCAGCGAATAGACCCTGCGAAGGCAGGGTCGCTCGATGGAAGCGGCGGCCCGTTGGCCCGCCGCGCGAGTGCGGTGCGTTTATCGACAGCCTCGTAGGAACGGGCGAGGGCGGGACCGATGCCGGCCCTGTGCCGAGGCAGAATACCTTTCGCTGTTCGCGGGAGCAGCGAATGCCGAGGCGTTGGCGGATGCGGCGTCATGGCGGCGGACGGGTCGAGCGTGCGGCGACAATTGCGAGAGGTCGTTCGCTGCGCAGGGCCGTGATCGATTGCGGGCGCTCGTCTCGAATCCGCTGTGGTGGCGCGTCGTGCCACGCCGCTCCAGCAGCCGCGAGCACATCACCGCCTTCAGTACATCCCAGGAGGGATCGTCCCGATGCGTCCCGTCGACGAGTCCCAGTGGACGTGCGGGCCGTCGACGACGGTCGCATTCGCACCCGCGGCCGGCGTTCCGACGGTCACGCTCGTGACGCCGATCGCATAGTTCCGGCTGCCCGATGCGACCGCCGCGGACTCGGTGAAGTGGCAGCTCGTGATGCGGCTTCCCTGGAACGAAGCCTGCGCCGACCCCGCACCGGCGGCCGCGTCTCCGTGCTCGAACGTGCACCCCTCGAAGATCTCGTGATTGGTCGCGTCACCCATCGTCACGGTTCGCAACTCGTGCGCGATGAAGGTGCAGTTGCGCCATGTGGCGCCTTCGGCCCCGCCGCTGATCTGGTACAGCTCGTTCGCACGGAAGACGCGTCCATCGGTCCACGGGCGGTCCTCGAACGTGCAGCCCTCGAAGACGGTCGCGAGCGCTGCCACCGGGGTCGGGTCGGGATCGGTGTGTCCGTCGCTGGCGTGAACAGCAGAGCCGTAGAACCGCGAGTTCACGAACCGCAGGCCGGGACGATTCGGCCACACGCTCCACGACGTCGTGCCCCAGAACGTACAGTCGGTGAACGTGCTGTATCCGCCGTCGCCCGCGGCTGCGTCCATGCCGGGCCCGGCGTTGTCGACGAACTCGCAGCGGGTGAACACGCCTTCACGCGAGCGCTCGGTGGTGCCGCCATTCGGTTCGATGTCGACACCTGCGCGCGGGAGCGATGCGAGCGGCTGGCCGTCGTCGACACCGCCGCCGTGATTGATCGTGCGGCCCGTGTGATTGAACTGACAGTCGCGCGCCTCGAGCCCCCATCCGCCGATCCAGGACATCCCCTGGCGGCCGTTGAACTCGGAGTTCACGTGATCGAGCAGGTGCGGCATGCGTCGCGGCGGCGGGCCGCCCTGGTATTCGACCGCGATGCCGTCGAGCGCGTGATGGTGGGTGTGAACGTCGCGAACCGTGACGTCGCTGCTGCGGTTGAAGAACACACCCGTCGCAGCGGCCTGGCGATCGACGTTGCCGAAGCCTCCGCCCAGCACGAGCGATGCGCTGCTTCCATCGACCTCGAGTCCCTCGACGAGCACGTTCGACGACGTCTCGATCTCGATCATGCGACCGATCGCAGCCCGCGCGTCGCGAGACGTGGTCTGCATGCCGAGCGGCTGGCCGTTCATCGGGTCGAACGCGCCGTAGTGGAACCCGGGCGCGAGCTTCATCGTCGCGCCGTAGCCACTGACGCGAAGGCAGTTCAGATCGTGGACGCTGAAGAACAACTCCATCGTGTAGTAGGGCCCGGTCTGTCCCGGGGCACGGGTGTGCTCGCGGCCGACCCGATACATCCCCGGCGGAACGGTCAGCTCCCCGCCGTGCGCCGAGTTGATCGCGGTGGCCGCGCGTTGCCACGCGGTGGTGTCGTCGGTCGTTCCATCACCGACGGCACCGAAGTCGGCGCGGAGGTCGAATCGCGGGTACGTCGCGGGACAAACGGTCGTGGTGACCCGCGCGTCGGAGGACGCGTCGACGGCGACCGCGCCGTCATCCGCGGTTGCGTCGGGTTCATCCGCGTCGGGCGCATCGGCGGCGACGGTGTCGACCCCGACGGAGGCATCCGTTCGGTCGCCCGCGTCGATGGGCGAGGAGCCCGTGTCGCTCGCGGGCGCATCCGCGGATGCTTCGGATCCCGCGTCGGTCGCCTGCACCATCACCCCGCAGCCGCCGAGGGCGGCGACGCAGGCCCATGCGGCCGCGGCGGGCGCGAGTCGTTCGGAGAGAGTCGATGCACCGGAATCGGATCGCCTGGTCATGCTGTCCCGCAGTACATCATCCGTGCCGCGTTCGGGCGAGGCCGCGTTCCATCGCGATCGCCGCCGATTCGCGGTGTGCAGCGCGAATGAAAACGCGCTGCACGTCGGCCGCGCGTCTCGCGATCGAGACAGGTGTCGCCGGCGGGAGACATCCGATCAACTCGATGCGCCCCTTCGACACCGCGGTTCTCGTCCCTCGAACAGCTTGCTAAGGGCGAACGGTTTGATGCGATCTCGACGGCGCTGCACGGCGGGGGAGTGCTCCAGCGTCGAATCGCGATGACAGCATACTGTCATCGTCCTTCGTCACACCGGCGTGTGCCGGCCGACCAGGGCAGCCACCGCCGCGAGCAGCTCTTGCGGCTCGGTCGGTTTCGCGACGTGGTTCTGGAACCCTTCCATCAACGCGCGGGTCCGGTCGGACATCGACGCGTAGGCGGTCAGCGCCACCGCCGGCACGCGGCCGCCCTTCTCGGGGGGCAACGCGCGGATCTGCCGAATCAGTTCGTAGCCTGACGCGTCGGGCATCCCGATGTCGCTGATGATCACGTCGGGCAGGGCTTCGCGCAGGTGCTCCAGCGCCTCGGCGGCGGAGGCCGCGAGGACGACGGTGGCGTTGCAGCCGACGAGGATCGACTCGATCAGATCGCGCGCGTCGGCTTCGTCTTCGCACACGAGCACGCGCAGTCCGTCGAGTTCGGGCGGGCACTGCAGGCCCCCGCCGTTGCGCGCCTCTCGAGTCACTGCATCCGGCGACGCACCCGACGACGCAGCCCGCAGCGGCGAGACCGGCAGTCGCACGATGAACGTCGCGCCCTTGCCGGGTCCGTCGCTGTGAGCCTCGATCGTCCCGCCGTGCAGCTCCACCAGGTGTTTGACGATCGCCAGACCGAGGCCGAGGCCGCCGTGGGTGCGGGTGATCGTCGCGTCCTGCTGACGGAACGGCTGGAAGACGTGAGGAAGGAAGGACGGCTCGATGCCGGCGCCGGTATCGCTCACGATGATCTCGACGTACGAGTCCTTACGCTGCGTGCGGACGTAGATCCGGCCACCCTTCGGTGTGAACTTCACCGCGTTGGACACCAGGTTCCAGAGGATCTGCTGGATGCGCCCGGCGTCGCCGTAGACCATGCCGGCGTCGGGATCGAGCAGCACCTGGAGCCGCAGGTGCTTCGCGTCGGCGGCCGGCCGAACGACGTCGATCGCAGCGTCCACGAGCAGCGCCGGTTCGATCGGCGCGAGTGCGAGCCGCAAGCGACCGGTGACGACGCGACTGAAGTCGAGCAGGTCTTCGACCAGTCGGACCTGGAGGTTGGCGTTCCGTTCGATCGTCTCGAGCGCGCGCGCCTGCTTCTCTTCGGTGAGGCTCCCGGCGCGCAACATGCGCGTCCATCCGAGAATCGCGTTCAAGGGCGTGCGCAGTTCGTGCGACGTCACGCTCAGCAGTTCGTCCTTCGCGCGGCTCGCTTCCTCGGCGCGCAGCCGTTCCCGCTGCGTCATCTCGAACAGGCGCGCGTTCTCGATCGTGACGCCGACACGCCGGCCGAGTTCCTCGGCGACCTCCTGATCGCGCGGCTCGAACAACCGTCCGGATTCCGACGACGCGAACACGATCGCACCGAGCGTGCGACGGTGCACTGCGATCGGCACCGCCATCCAGGAGCGCAGCCCGAGTTCGCGCGTCAGTTCGAGATGGTGCGGATCGCGCGCACTCGCCATCAGGATTTCGTCGGTGACCTCGCGAATCCGCTCGGAAGCGCCCGTGCGAACGACCCGCGGCGTGGTGCTGTTGCCATCCGGCGGGTACTGCCGCTCCAACTCGTCGATCAACCCCATTCGGTTGCGATCGACATGCACCAGGGCCACGCGATCGACTGCGCCCGCTTCGGTCACCAGCTCGATCGCGCACCAGTCGGCCATGTGCGGCACCGCGAGGCGGGCCAGCATCGACAGGGTCGCGCGGTAATCGAGCGATGCGGCGAGGAGCGAGCCTGCTTCGGCGAGGAAGCGTTGCGTCTGCTCGGCGCGCTTGCGGTCGTCGATGTCGGTGCACGTCCCGACCCATCGCGTGATGCGCCCTTCGGCGTTTCGCACCGGCACGCCGCGAGCGAGAAACCAACGGTAGCTGCCGTCGCGGGCGCGCTTGAACCGGTACTCGACCTCGTAGGGCTCGCCGGTCTCGAGGGCCTCCGTCCACGCGGTCGTCGCCGCGGGCACGTCGTCGGGATGCACGATGAGATGCCAGACCGGTTCGCGTCGCATCTGCTCGAGGGACATTCCGACGAACGCGAGAAACTGCGGGTTGCAGTACTCCACGGCGCCCGCCGGCGTAGTGGTCCATACGAGCTGCGGCGACGATTCCGCCAGCGCACGATATTGCTCTTCGGCGGCCGTCGTCGCGGCATGCAGCCGCGCATTGTCGATCGCGATCGCGGCGTGCGCTGCGATGGCCACGAGCATTCGCTCGTCCTTCGCGGTGAAGACGCCCGTCGCGGAGT
>CBIHQZ010000174.1:0-9309 GCA_966212315.1 uncultured Myxococcales bacterium | reverse complement strand
GAGGCGAAGCGGAAACAGTATCTCGACATCATCGTGCGGGAGAGCGAACGACTCACCGCGCTGATCGAGAACGTCCTCGACTTCGCTAAGCTCGAACGCGGCAAGTCGGCATACGAATTCCACCGCGCGAACCTGGGAGACGTCATCGCACGTGGCGTCGAGATGTTCCGTTACCGACTCGATCGCGAGCGGCCGCAACTCACGTGCGACATCGCCGACGGGATTCCCGACAGCGACCTCGACGAACGCGCGCTGCAATTGCTGCTCTTCAACCTGCTCGACAACGCCCTCAAGTACGCAGCCTCGAGCGACGTCATCATCGTGCGTGTCCGCGCCGCGGGACGGATGCTCTCGCTCGCGGTCGAAGATCACGGACCGGGCATCGCGCAGGTCGATCGCCGCCGTATCTTCGAGCGGTTCTACCGAGGGAAAGCCGCCGGATCCGAAGGGGCGCGCGGATCGGGCATCGGCCTCGCGCTGGTCGAACACATTGCCGACGCGCACGGAGGCGAAGTCACCGTGACCGATGCGACCCCGCACGGATCGATCTTCACCGTCACCATGCCGATGCGACGTCGCGTCGACCGAGCCACCGACGAAGCCGTGTCGCGCGCACGTGCGGCCGAGGACATTCCGCATGCGGAGTGAAGCGCGGGCGTGGGGAAACCGAGATGCATCGCCGTGCGCGCTGCGGTATGAGCGAGCGGCACGATGACCGGCAAGACCCTGCTCATCATCGAAGACGAACCGGCCATGATCCTCGGGCTCACCGATGCGCTCGGTTTCGAGGGCTACCGGGTGGTGTCGGCGTCGACCGGACGCGAAGGCATCGCACTCGCGCGTGCGGAGAAGCCCGATCTCGTGGTGCTCGACCTGATGCTCCCCGATACGAACGGCTACGAAGTCTGCGGCGAGTTGCGTCGCTGGTCGCGCACGGTGCCGATTCTCATTCTCTCGGCGCGATCGCAGGAGAGCGACAAGATCCGCGGGCTCGATGCGGGGGCCGACGACTACGTGACCAAACCGTTCAGCCTCGGCGAACTGGTCGCTCGCGTGCGCGCGATCTTCCGCCGTGTCGAGCGCGCTGCAGACGCGACGCAGAAGCTCACCATCGGCGCGGCGACCGTGAATCTCGCGGGGCACACGATCGAGCACAAGGGCACCGAAGAGCCGCTCAGCTTCTACGAAGTCGAGTTGCTGAAGTACCTGCTCGAGCGCGCGGGGCAGGCGGTGTCGCGCGACGAGATTCTCGACAAGGTGTGGGGCGTGAGTGCGATCAACGCGCGCGCGATCGACAACTTCATCGTGAAGCTGCGGAAGAAGATCGAGCCCGTGCCCGACAAGCCGCAGCACATCCTCACGGTGTACGGCGTCGGGTACAAATTGGTGCTGTGAGGGCACCTCACCCCCGCTGCCGCGCGCCCCTCTCCCTCCGTCGCGCGCAGTCATCGCGTCTTGCGCAACGCGACGTCGAGAGAGGGGCTGGATCGATTGTCAGCGTGAGGGCGTGAGGGCGTGCGTACGTGCGTGCGTGGTGGGTGAATGCGTGGCGCGCGAGTGAGTGGGGACGCGGCAGCATTCAGGGCTCTCGGAACGTCGCTCGATACGCATGACAGTGTGCTGTCACTTACCGGTGCGACCACATTCACGCCTCCGTCTACGACAACGCGACCGGCGTGGTGTCTCGCTGCGACAGCACTCGAGCACCGCGCACGATGCGTCGATCCATCCAACCACGCTGTGGTTCACCTGAGCCCCTCTCTCGACGACGTCTCCGTGCGTGCGGGAATGGTGACGTCGGAGGGAGAGGGGCACGCGGCAGCGGGGGTGAGGTCAGCGCCAGCGCGCCACCCGGGGTGAAATTCCGCGGACTGCGTATCAAGTGGTCACATCGCGCCGACGAAACCCCGCCACACCGAGCGCTACGAACGCGGCGGTGACCGCGAGGAGCCCCGCGATCGGAGCAATGCGGAAGGGCTCGCCCGTGAGCACCCGCGGAACCGCGTGAAACGGAATCACGCGCTGCGCCGCAGCGACATCGATGCCGATGCCCGGACCGAGCACGTCACCGAACAGGTTCAAGAACACGAACGCGCCCCATCCGATCGCGACGGCCTGGCGTGGAAACCAGCCGAATGCGACGAGCGCGAGACCGGCCAGCGTCCAGACTGCGGGGATCTGCAGCGTGGTCGCGGCGAGTGCGCGGGTGATCTGGTGTCCGATGTCGTTCACCGAAGCGCCGTGGACGAGCCCGATGAGGACGCCGCAGAGCATCAAGATCACCGCGGTCGAGCCGAGCGCGATCGTGAGGTGGCTGCCGATCCATCGTGAGCGACTGACGGGCGTGGAGAGTACGAGTTCCGCGTTGCCGCTCGTTTCCTCGGCGCGCAGTCGAAGCACCGCGAGGATCGCGAGCAGCGTGATGACGTAGCCGCACATCGTCGCGCCGAGCCAGAGGAACGCGTCGACCAGCGCAGCGCCGTGTCCGTAGCGTTCGAACATCGCCCGCACTTGCGGACCCGCACCGGCCGCGAGTGTCGACATGCCGCGCGCGAGTCCGCCGAGCATCGCCGCGAGTACGAGGAATCCCACGGTCCACGACGTGGCGGGCGTGCGGTGCAAACGCCACGCGAGTGCGAGCGGTGAGCGCAGCCCTTCGCCCGTCGCAGCGCCAGGGCGTGGCCGAATGATCCCGGCGCCGAAGTCGCGCCCTTCGAGCAAGCGGAACGCGACGATCGAAAGCACCGCAGCGACGACGATCGGCACAGCGGTGATCCACGCGCGATCGCTTCCGTACGGTTGCATCATCAGCGCCCAGCCTTCGGGTGAGGCCCATCGCAGCGGCCCGATGCCTGCGCCGTCCGCCATCATGCGCACACCGAAGCTCGCGCCGAGCAGGCCGCCCGCAAGCGCATTGGCGCCGCGTGCGGTTGCGCTGAGTTGCGCGGTGACGGCCGCGATGCCGGTGAACACGATGCCAGCGCTCCAGACGGCGAGACCGAACACGATCGAGCCTTCCGCCGGGAGTTTCATGGCGAGAAGCGCGAGCGTCGAGGCGAACGCGGTGATGCCGGTGTTGATCACCGTCGCGAGCATCGCGGACGCGAGTGGCGCGGAGCGGCCGACCGAGCCCGCGGAGACAAGTTCACCGCGGCCGGATTCTTCTTCGGCGCGCGTGTTGCGCGTTACCGAGAGCAGCGCCATCAGCCCGACGAGGATGAACATCGTCGAGCCGACCTTGAACATCACGAGGCCGCCGATCGAAGTGCTGTAGAGCGGGCCGCCGAAGGCAGCCAGCGTGCGATTCGAACCTGCGAGTGAAGCGAACGCCTGACGCGATGCCTCGGTCGGAAACGTGCGCTGATAGCGCGAAGCCGTGGCCATGCACATCAACGCCAGCAGCGCGGCCCACACGAACGCGCCGCGACGCTCGCGGCGAAGGACAGTGCGAAGCAGGGTCGACGTGCCCGTGAACGCGCTCATGTGTGCGCCGCCGGTTGGTTCGATCCGCTCGAACGGTAGTGCCGCATGAACAAGTCCTCGAGCGTCGGCGGGGCACTCGAAAGACTGCGTACGTTCGCGCTCGCGAGGAGTGCGAGCGCGGGCGCGAGGCCGGCCCCTTCGACGGCGAAGCGAATGTGCCCGCCGTCGACGTGGACATCGTGAACGCCAGCGATATCCCCGAGCCCGGGAACAGGCGCAGGAACATCCGCGGTAATGATCGTGCGTGTGAGATGGCGCAGTTCGGCGAGCGTCCCCTGCTCCACGATCTTGCCGGCGCGAATGATGCTCACGCGATCGCACAGCGCCTCGACCTCCGAGAGAATGTGACTCGAGAGCACGATCGTGCGCCCCTTGGCTTTCTCTTCGAGCACGCACTCACGGAACACCGCGCCCATCAGCGGGTCGAGGCCCGTCGTCGGCTCGTCGAAGATCAAGAGGTCGGCGTTGGTACAGAACGACGCGACGAGCGCGACCTTCTGACGATTGCCCTTCGAGTAGGTGCGGCAGTCCTTGCGCGGATCGAGTTCGAATCGCTCGATGAGCTTTTGCCTGCGCGCGCGATCGAGCCCGCCGCGGAGTTGCGCGAGCAGATCGATCGTTTCGCCGCCGGTGAGGTTCGGCCACAGCGACACGTCACCGGGAACGTATGCGATGCGCTTGTGCAGCGTCGGCCCGTCGCGCCAGGGATCGCCGCCGAGGAGCGTGGCGGTGCCCGAGTCCGCGCGGATCAATCCGAGCAGCACACGAATGGTGGTGGACTTGCCGGCGCCGTTCGGACCGAGAAAGCCGAGTACTTCGCCAGTTGCCACCGACAGGTCGAGCCCGTCGAGCGCGCGAACGTTTCCAAATGACTTGGTGAGTCCGGCGACCGTGATCGCCTGAGATGAATTGCCCATCGCGAGATCCTTCCGTCCGCAAACGAAATGACTCCAACGCGCGATCGGTCCGATGCGGTCCGGTTGCCGGCGCGTCTTCTACGGCTTGCGTGCCGCCTTCTTCTTGGCGAGCTTCTTTCGCCATTTTTCGAGGGCCTCGCGTTCGAGGTCTTCGAACAACTTGCAGAACTCGCTCATCCCGACGAGCCGCTCGCGCGCGACTGCATTGGTCGCGGGTACAGTTGCCAGGGCTTTCTCGGCGATCGCACGGAATCGCTCCAACGCGGTGATGCCGGTGTGGATGCGTTGCTCCCATGCCGTGTCGGAGAAGCGGTAGTAGTCGCGGCGATCGCCCGGGAACGTATGGTGCTCGATCATCCCGGCCGACGAGAGCGCTCGCACGTTGGTGCTGATCGACGCGCGGCTTGCCTTCAGGATGGTGGCGAGTTCGTCGAGAGAGAGCGGGCCATCGACGATCATGAGCAATCCGAGCACGCGACCACCGATTCGTGCGCCACCCTGCGCTTCGTAGAACCGCGCGAGCGATTCCACGAGATCGAGTTCACTGGCCGAGAGTTTGGCGGGTGCTTTGGGCATGGCGTGCGCCGGAGGGTAACAGCGAGTGGCGAGAATCTGGTCCCATTGGTTCATTCAGTCAAGACTGAACGAAGTAGACCATCAGCTGCGCTCTTCCACCGGTGACTCCGCGTGGTCGAGGTGCGACCACGCCGCGGTGCCGATGCGCGTCATGAAGCGCGCGCCAGACGTCGGACACGCCCGCGGCTCGTGGAGAAGCGTTCCCGCACGAGCGGCACCGGTTGTCGGCTATCCTCTGCCCACCATGTCGTCTCGTCGGATCGATCCGCGCGATCTCCCAGCGGAGTCGCCTCTCGCCCGCGTTCTTCGCCCGCACGGACAGCTCGTCGCCATCGAGCACGACGGGCGCCCGCTCGATGCCTTCACCGGCGAACCGCTGGCGATCTCGCTGCTCGCGAACGGCGTCGACACGCTCGCGCGCAGCGTGAAGTTCCATCGCCCGCGCGGCCCCGCGTGTCTGCGTGCGAACTGCGACGGGTGCCTCACACGCATCAATGGCGTCCCGAATCAGATGGCCTGCCGAACGCCCGCGCGCGCCGGTGCTCGCATCGAGTCGCAGAACGCGTTTCCCACTGCATCGCTCGATATCCTTCGCGTGACCGACTGGTTCTTTCCGAAGCGGTTCGATCACCATCATCTGATGGTGCAGTTCGGCACTGCCATCAATCGCGCGATGCAGGTGTTCGCGCGGCGGATGGCGGGCCTCGGCACCCTCCCCGAATCCGAGGGCGCGATCGCCGAAGCCGAGTCGATCGAGACCGACGTATTGATCGCAGGCGCGGGAGCGGCGGGTCTCGCGGCGGCGATCACCATCGCGCGCGCCGGCTTCAGAGTGCTGCTCTGCGAGGAAGAACGCGAAGCTGGAGGCACGCTGATGGACGACGTCGGCTTCGTCGACAGCGCCGCGTCGGTGACCGGCCCGGCACTCGCGGCGGCGCTCGAACGCGACGCACGTGCGGCCGGTGTCGAGTTGCGCACCGATGCCTGCGTGTCGGCGACATTCGACAATGCGACGGCGGTGATCACATCGGACCGAGCGCTCCACGTCGTCGCGCGAGTGCGGCTGTTCGCCAATGGCGCCCACGAACTGGTCGGCGCGTTCGAGTCGAACGACCTCCCGGGCGTCTACACCGCACGCGCCGGGGTGCGTGCGCTTCGCCATGGCGTGCGCATCGCGGAACGCGTCGTAATCGTCGGCAACGCCTGGCCCGCCGCCTCGCTTGCACGCGCATTGCGGGACGCCGGGGCCGATGTCGAGTGGTGCAAGGACGCGACGCTCGAAGGCGTCGATGGCATCGGGAGCGTCAGCCACGCGAACGTTCGCGAAGGAAGCGCCGCGCGCCGAATCAAGTGCGATGCAGTGTTCATCGCGCACGAATCCACCCCCGCCTACGAGTTGCTCGGACAAGCGGGCGTCGACATCGAGCCCGATGCCGTGCGCCAGTGCTTCGTGCCACGCACCGCACCCGACGGTGAAACCGAGCGCGCCGATGTGTTCGCGTGCGGCGCGGTTCGCGGATCGATGGCGGCCTTCGGCGGAGTCGATCTCGCCAATCCGCTGAACGCTGGCGGTGCGATTGCCGACGGCGTGAAAGTCGGCGAACGCATCGTGACCGCGTTGCGCGAAGCCCCCCGCCGAGAGGTGCGATCGTGAGCGACGGCAAGACTCTCTTCTGTCGCTGCGAAGACGTAACGCTCGCCGAGATCGAAGACGCGTTCGACAAGGGCAACACCGACATCGAATCGCTCAAGCGCTACACGGGATTCGCGACCGGCTGGTGCCAGGGCAAGCAGTGCCTCGTCGTGTGCGCGCGGTTTCTCGCCGCGAAGACTGGACATCTCCCCGACGCACCGGTGACGCCGCGTCCGCCGATTCATCCGATGCCGATCGGATTGCTCGCGGGCCTTCCGATCGCCGGCGACGACGATGATCAAGACGGCCACGACGGAGGTTCGCGATGACGAAGCGTCGTTACCGCGTCGTCATCATCGGCGCCGGGATCATGGGACTGTCGACCGCGTATCACCTCGCGCAGCGCGGGATCACCGATGTGCTCATCGTCGACCGCGCGTATCTCTGCGCCGGCGCTTCGGGTCGCAACGGCGGCGGCGTGCGCGCGCAGTTCAGCAGCGAGACGAACATCCGGCTCATGCAGGAATCGATCGCGATCTGCCGTTCGTTCGCGGCGAAGATGAAGATCAACGTCTGGTTCCGACAGGGCGGCTACCTCTTTCTCACGCGCACGGCCGAACGTGCGCGCGGTCTCGAAGCGAGCGTGAAGCTGCAGAACGAATGCGGCCTGCCGACACGGATGGTCGAGCCGGGCGAGATTCACGACATCGTCCCGGAGATCGATCCGAGCGGCGTGGTCGGCGCGAGCTTCAACGCAGAAGACGGCGTGGTGTTTCCGTGGCCCTTCGTCTGGGGTTACGCGAAGGCCGCCAAGGATCTCGGCGTCGAGATCGCGACGTACACCGATGTCGTCGGCTTCGAGATGAAGGGAGATCGCATCGCGAGCATCACGTTGCGCAAGACGCGTCACGACGAGATCGCAGGATGGGATCGACTCGGTCCGACGAACGCACGCGGCGAAGCGCCTCCGTCGTTCAGCGCGATGTCGCAACGCGCTGAAGGCGAACGCACCACGATCGAATGCGACGAAGTGCTGCTCTGCACTGGCGCGTGGAGTCCCGAAGTGGCGCGCATGGTGGGCGTCGAACTGCCGAACAAACCGCATCGACACGAGATCTGCTCCACCGAACCGCTCAAGCCCTGGCTCGGCCCTCTCGTCGCCGAACTCGGTGGCGGCGGGTTGTACTTCTCGCAATCGGCGCGCGGCGAAATCGTCGGTGGCATCGGGGTCGAGCCGGCGCCGCCCGGGATCAATCAACGCAGCTCGCTCGAGTTCCTCGCGACGTATTCGCGCGCGCTCGTTCGCACCGTGCCGCGGCTCGCGTCGGTGAAGATCCTGCGGCAGTGGGCCGGGTGTTACGACCTCACGCCCGACAGCAATCCGATCGTCGGACGTGTCGGATCCCCGTCGAACTTCGTGCTCGCCTGCGGGTTCATGGGGCACGGGTTCATGATCGCGCCGGTGATGGGCAAGCTGCTCGCCGAGCATGTCGACACGGGTGAGACGAGCGAACTGTTCGCGCGTTGGGCGCTCTCGCGATTCCGCGAGGGCCGGTTGCTCGAAGAAAAGATGATCATCGGCTGACCCGCGGTCGTCAGGGTCGGTAGTCGCGCGGCGGCACGAGCAACTCGCCGCGCGGGCTCTCCAGGCGGAACACGATGTCGCGATACACGTGACGCGACGTGATCATCGTGGCGGTTGCTACGCGAAACTCGATGCGTCGATCGCTGAGCGTGACAACCGAGATGCCCTCCGCATTCGCGAGGTCCACTTCGCCACTCTGCTCGCGACATGGATAGTCGTTCGAGGCCAGCGTCGTTCCATCCGCGTACACCACGACCGCGCAGGAAAGGTCGTGATACGCGCCGTCGAGTGTGTAGAAGCGAGCGCGTCCGTAGAGCTGATAAGCCGGGCGGTTGTGATCGAGCATCGGCGTCACGCGAACGCTCGCTCGGCTGTAGTCGGCGCGCGGGTATTCGGCCCCGCGTCCACGGTTCAGTCGCAACGAGAATGTCGCGACGCCGTCACTTTCCTCACCGGCGACGACCTGCGGTGCGGACTGCGGCGCGACCATGCTCGGAGGCGGCGTGGGCGTGGGCGTGGCGCGGCGCTGGCCGATGGCTGGCGACGATGCGGCAACGAATGCGGCGAGAGAGAGACCGAACGACCGCGCGGGCGATGGCAACACGGTCGAGATGATAGCAGCCGCGGGAGCACGGTTTCCGGCGCGACGTTTGAAAGATCTTCGCTTCGCGCACGGCGCGCTGAAACGAAACAGCGAGGTGATCCATGACGAAGCGGACGAAAATCTCGACGGTGTCGACGGTGTTGATGGCAGCGATGTGCGCAGTGGGTTGTTCGCGCTCGGACTACTTCCACGGCTATCGCGGCGACCTCGACCACGGGAACGTCCGCGCCGCGCGTACGGTGCCGGCCGAGCGTCCTACCGAGGGGACGGCGTACACGACGAAGCCGCAATTCGAGGCGCCGCGCGCGTTCGGTGGCGGCCCGTCGAGCCAGGAGCAGGCGCGGCAGCAGGACAAGTCGGGGATGCGACAACCCGCCGTGGAACCGAACGGTGACTTCGAACGCGCACCGTTTCCCGACGGCGTGACCCCCCGCGCGGGAATCATGCGCGAGTAACGGGGGTGGGGCGGGGGCCCGGGCCCCGGCGCGGGGCCCCGCGGGGGAGGGCACCC
>CBIHQZ010000173.1:0-9346 GCA_966212315.1 uncultured Myxococcales bacterium | reverse complement strand
CCAGTGGGACCACGCGCGACGCGGAAGAACTCGGCCTCGGTGGGAAGATGTTTCCCCGCCCACTCGCAATACCGGCTCGCGCCGAGCCACGTGACGTTCACGACCGGGAGATTGCCGCTCGTCGCGTCGTGCGGCGCCCACGCGTAGCCGAGTCGATCGAACGTGAGCGGACCGACCTCGTTCGGCACCGCGAGCAGCGGAATGCTCTGCCCGGCCTCGTCGAGATTGACGTACTGACCGTAGACCACCGTCGGATTGAGCGGAGTGCTCGGCCTTCCGACGTGCACGTTCGATTGATCGAGCGACGAGAGATACACCGCGAACGCCGTCATCGTGACTTCGTGCCGATCGATGGTGAACGGCGCGAGACACACCTGATGCGCGGGTGCATCGTCGCCCTCGCCCTCGTCGGGATCGTTGCTCCCGATCTGCAGGTTCGTCGTCGCGGTGAAGTTCTGCGCGCAGTCCGGCCCGTCGTCGACGATGCCGTTGCAGTCGTCGTCCTGCCCGTTGTCGCAGACCTCGGCGGGCTCGGGTGACTGGCGCGCCTCGCACGTGACGTGCGAGTTGTCGCGACAGCGGAGAACGCCATCGCGGCAGATGCGCTGGCCGGCCACCGCGGGAATGCGGCACGGACCGAAGTCGTCGTCGATGTCCGCGATGCCGTCGTGGTCATCGTCGGTGCCGTTGCACAACTCGACCGGAGGAACCTCGCAGAGATGTCGATCGCGATTGCAGGTGCGACCGTTGGTGCAGTCCGTGTCGATCTGGCAATCGGTGAGACGTACGAAAAGCTGGCATTGCGTCATGCCGACGGACGCTGCGACGACGATCGTTGCAGCGACGACGATCGCCGCGAGCCGCTTCTGATCCACGCTCACCCTCCCGCCGGAACGACGCTGCCCCGCATCCGAATGATCGCCGCGCCGGCGGGGGACAGCGCGAAGTCGAGGAATTCCTGCTGGAGCGGCGTGGGCGTGGTCTGCGTCACGAAGATGTACGGACGATTGAGCCAGTAGCTGTTGTCGCGGAACGTCGCCTCGCTCGGGGCCACGCCGTCGATGGTCAGCACCGTCATCATCGTCGCGTCGACGATGTCCGTGGAGAGATAGCCGATCGATCCGTTCGTCGATGCGATGAGCCCGGGGACGTCTTCGTTCATGCCCGCGACGGTGGCCGACGACACGATCGTGTCGCTTCCCATCACGAGCACCTGCCACGCCTGCCCGGTGCCCGAGATCGGGTTGCGGGTGATCACGACGATGGGTGCGTTCGGTCCACCGAGCGTCATCCAGTTCGTGATCCGGCCGGCGTAGACGTCGCGCAGTTGTGCGCGCGTAAGGTTCGCGACGCCGAGGCCGAGATGCGTTGCGACCACGATTCCGTCGATGGCGATGCGCGTCGAGTGGAGCGCCGTGTACGCCTCGCGTTCTTCGTTCAACAGATCACGCGACGAGAACCCGATGTCGATGTGCTCGCCGTTGTTCGTCGGGCCCGAATCGCCGGCGGGAAAGCTCGCAGCGGTCGACTCCAGCGGAATCGCGAGGCCGCTGACTTCACCCTCGCCCGCCCACTTGATCCCACGTGCGGTGCCATCGGCGGTTACGCGAATCGCGATGTCGGGGTGCATCGCGTGAAACGCTTCCGCGAGCCCCTGGGCGAACGGATACACCGTGTTCGAACCGGAGATGCGAAGCGCCCTCTCGGTGTTCACCGGCGGGGAGCACGTCATGCTCGCTGCGGCGAGTGCGAGGGCCGTGATGGATCGAAGGAGCGTGGCGCGAATCGAGAACACGACTTGGTAGTAGTAGCGCGATCGAAGGGACGGCGTCGACATCCGCGGAGATTTCAGCGCCGTCGCGATCGCGGCGGATGTCGCCGTGGGGGTGCAGAAGTGTAGGGAGGGGACGAAACGAGGAGCGTGCGGAGGGATCGGGTTCGTGAACTCAGCGGCCGGTCGTGCGGCGTTCCCACGTGCGATACGCGTTGTAAGCCGACACGAAACGATCGATGTGATTGCCGGTCGAGACCATGTGCCACGCGTTGGTGCGCGTCGAGCGGATCGACCCTGCGTTGTACGCCGCCGCGATCTTCGGCGGATCGTTGTGATGCTGACGGCGCTGGTAGCTGCTCGCCATGTAGCGCACGCCGACTTCGATCGAGAACGACGGGATGCTGTGCATCCGTGTGCGGCAGGTGGTGCGCGAGAGTCCCGTCACTGCCGAGCAGGTCGACGAGGTCACCTGCATCGGGCCCGACGATAGACCGTCGCTCGAGCCGGCGGGATTGGTGCAGTTCGATTCGGTGATCAGCGTCGCGATGACCGATGCGCGCGAGATGTAGTACTGGTCGGCGTAGCGGCTGATGTACGTGCCGTAACGATTCCAGCAGGTCGCGACCGCGCTGACCGAGCCATCGAGCCGGCCGCTGCGAAGCAGCACGCGCTGTCCCTGCGTTTCCCAGGTGCGGCCGCTGAACACGCTGTGCCAGCTGGTCGTCGGATCGAGGTAGCCACGCACGCCGATGTCCTGGACGACGGTGCTGGTCCCTTCGTCGACGAGTTCGGCATCGCTCAGCGGATCGGCTTCGCTCTCGCTCGCCGACGGATCGATCTGCGCGGGGGCCGTGCCGGCCGGCAGGATGTCGATCTCGCGCGTCGTCGTGACCGTGGTGCCATCGGCGTTCTGGAACGAAGCCTCGAGCACGTGGTGCCCTGCGTTCGCGAACGTGGTGGTCCAACGCCAGCGGTTGTCGATGTGGCAGTCCTCTTCGGGATCGGCGGCCGGATCGCACACCGCGATTTCGCTGCCGTCGACCGTGAAGCGCACCGCGTGGGCCGCAGGGTTGTCGGTCGCGACGCTGAGTTCGACGATGTCGTTCGCTTCGACTTCCGACGACGAGAGCGGCGAGACCCACTGCAGCGCCTGCATGTCGCCGTCTTCGAGCGCGGCTTCGTCGGGCACAGCGGTCGGTGCGCAGCCGGCGGCCAACGCGAGGATCATCGGGAGGGCGTAGCGTCGTTGGAGTCTCATGGCGCGATGAAGTGCAGCGGTCGTGCCATGACGCGCGAGTCCCGCCGAGTGCTTGTTTCACCGTGTGAAACGCATCGACGCGATGCGTGGCGCCGATGTGGGTCCGGGAGTCGCGTCGCCCCGGTGGTGGGAGGGAATGCTCACGGTCGCTGGGAGACCGCGCGAACGAACGCCTCCACCTCGCGCCAGTACACATCCTCGTTGGCGGTCATCACGTTGTTGTGATCTCCGCGAGGAAGAAGCACCAGACGCGCACGCGATCCCGCGGCCTCCGCGACGCGTTCGGCGTGCGAAGCACTCACCATCGAGTCGCCGCGGGCGTGAAGCAGGAGGATGTTTCCCGGATACGCCGCGGCCTTCGCGCATTGATCGAGCGCTGCATCGATGGCCGCGCGCATCGCATCTTCGGTGACTCCGAGTTCGTCGGGCGTCATGCGAATGGCGAGTCGCTCGCGGACGTCGGCGATGCCGCTCTCGAGAATCACGCCGCGCACGCTCGGATGGCGGCGGGCGGTCTCGAGCGCGAAGAGCGAGCCGATCGATCGCCCGAACACGATGATCTCCGATGGCGTAGCGGCGGCGGCGCGAACGAGCGCGTCGACGTCGTCGAGCATCGAGCCGAGCGACGGCGTTCCCGACGAACCGCCGTAGCCGCGGTACTCCGCGAGGAAGCTGTTCACACCGAGGTGCGCGAGGACCTCGGGAAACCACGGCACGTAGTCCGCCACGACTTCGCCGTTGCCATGAAAGAACAGGACGGTAGGTGCGCCGGGATGGGGGCGATGCGTGTGACAGCGCAGGCGCTCGCCGTGGCTCTCGACGAACGCTGGATCGCTGACCGCGTCGGGGCGTGGGAAGAAGTATCGCGAGGAGATGACCGGGTGATCGAGGAGTCGCACGAGGCGATGTTCGCACGCGAGTCATGGAGCGCATCCCGCGCTGACGCGATCACATCGCCGGCAATCCCATCACCCGCATCGCCGCCGAGCGTTGCGCCACGCCGTTGCCCAGCTGTCCGCTGTCGTTCGTGCCCCAGCACCACACGGCGCCGGACGCGCGCCGCGCGCACGAGTGGTCGCCACCGAGCGCGAGCTGCACGAATCCGTCGGGCGGCAGCGCTGTCACCGCGCGCGGACGCAGCGCGTTCGGCATCGCGCGTTCGCCACTGACCTGCCCGGTTCGATCCCATCCCCAGCACACCACCGATCCGGCGACGATCGCGCACGAATGCGCGCTTCCGGCAGCGATGGTCGAAGCCGTCGTGATGTCGGCGACAGGCTGCGGACCCGGGCGCGTCATGGTCGTTCCGTCACCGAGTTGTCCGTTGTCGTTGGCGCCCCAGCAGAACGGTTGCCCGCTCATGATCGCGCAGGTGTGACGATGCCCCGCGCTGATCGTCTGCACGCCCGCGAGATTCGGCACGCGCACCGGCGATAGATGCGGGACCGTGTCACCGACCGCTAGCTCTCCCTCGGTGTTTCGTCCCCAGCACATCACCGAGCCGTCGTTGAGTCGCACGCACGCGTGCGCGTCGCCGGTCGTGATCTCCGCCGCGCTCCCTGGCGCGACATCGGCGAGATTTCTCGGCATCGGCGAGTCTGCGCCCGCCGCACCTTGTCCGAGCTGTGCTTCGTCGTTGCGTCCCCAGCACCAGAGTCCGGCTGCGTTGGCGGCGCACGCGAACGACTCGTCGCTCATCGACAGCGCGGTCATGCCGGTCGTGTCGAGAAGCCAGTGAAAGCCGCTCGTACCGACGGTCTGCCCGGTGCCGAGTTGCCCCGATCGATTGCTGCCCGTGCATCGAGCGGTGCCGTCCGCGAATCGCGAACACGTCGCCCACTGCGACATCGCGAGTCCGACCGAGCCGCTCACACCCGGGGCCTGCGTAGGGCGCGCGCGCGTAGGCCACGAGCCGCCGAGATTCCCGTATGCGTTGGCACCCCAGCACCAGACCGAGCCGCCCGATCGGATCGCGCATGTCGCTTCGTTCGTTGCGACGAGGTCGGTCGCATCGGTCACGTCTTGAACCTGAATCGCGTGCGGCTCGAGGATCACGCGCCCGGAGCCGAGTTGCCCGCGTCCGTCGATGCCCCAGCAGAACACTTCGCCCGCACGAGTTCGCGCGCACGTATGACGCCCGTTCGCGACTACTTCGAGCGCATCCGCCACACCGGCAACGGTGCTCGGGTCGCGCACTTGATCGACGTCGTCGCGAGCACACTCGCCCGACTTGTTCGCGCCGAAACACGCCACGGTCCCGTCGGCCCGCACGAAGCAGGTCACCGAACGACCGAGTCCTGCGCTCGTTGCGTCACTCACGCTCGACGGTCCGCCCCACGGATGCGGATCGGAAGCGCTCGGCGTGTATCCGCGCTCGTTGAAGTAATTGCTTCCCCAGCACGCGAGAGCCCCGTTCGCTCGCACCGCGCATGCGTGAAAAGCGCCGGCACGCAGCGAGACCGCGTCGGTGAGTCCGGCAACGTCGGCGGGAACCGGATCCATCGCAGCGCTCGTCCCGCTGCGACCGAGTTGTCCCGCGTCGTTCGTGCCCCAGCATCGCACTCGTCCTCCCGCGACGAGCGCGCAGGTGAAGCCTTCGCCGGCGGCGATCTCGATCGCGCCCGACACGCCGGTCACGATCGATGGCGGCTGCCGCGATGCAACGTGATCGGGTCCGAGTGCGCCGGTCGAACCTTCGCCCCAGCACCACACGTCGCCGGTGCGTGTGAGTGCGCACGCATGCTGATAGGCAGCCGCAACGCGAACGCTTGGTGGAACGCCCGCGATCGAAAGCGGCATCGCGCTCTCGGCGACACTCGACGCGAGAACGCCTGAACCATTGCCGCCCCAGCACCACACCGATTCGTCGTCGCGACCGACCGCACACGCGTACGCCTCGGCTGCGCTGATCGTTCGCACCGGCGGAAGCCCGATGACGCGCACGGGCGTCGCGGTCGGTGTCGCGGACACGACGTCACCGCACGAGCCCGCAGCGCGATCGCCCCAGCACCAGACCGCGTCGGTCGCGTCGACAACGCAGGTGTGCAGGCGACCGAGTGCGAGGCGCGGTGCGAGCGGCAATACCGCTGCGTCGGGTCCCCTCGAACCGCCGTCGAGATCGGTATCCGGCGTGACATCGACCGGCACGCACACGCCTTGATCGCCGCACGTCTGGCCCTGCTCTTCGCAGCGTCGCGCCACGGTGCAAGGCGAGCCGCTGGCGCAGCCATCGACGATCGACGCGCACTCGATCGCGAGAAACGCGCGAACGATGGTGTGACGGTGCGGCGTGAAGGTGAAACGCGCGAGGCGACGAAACGAGATCGTGTCGTGCGTGAACGAGTCGGTGAGCGTCGCGCGCAGCGTGAGCAGCACTGATTCGTCGCGCGGGCCATCGTGGCGCGGTGTGATCGCGAACGACGCGGGAAATGGCGCGCGGGTGAGCGTCGTACCGCCGTCCATCCCGGCATCCGGCTGTGCACTCGCGGCGCGCTCTACGTCGAGTGTCGCGATCGGATCCGCGGGGCCGCCACTCCCGCGCACCGCGGTGACGCTCACACTGATACCGCGATCCGGCGGCGCGTTCGTGTCGAGAACGACGAGGACTTCCGTCGCCTCGGTGGCGCATCCCGACAGCAAGGCGATCAACGCGACGACGATCGATACGAGACCCGCGCGAACCATGGATCGCCCCGCCGCGGCTGCATTCATATCGCGTCAGTGTCGCCTCGGGTGCGCCATCCCACAACCGTGGCCCTACGGACGAATCAGGGAGGCACCGTGATGTGCGCGCCGCGTTGAATCAGGTCACGGCATGACCGCGCCCGGCGCGCCGGCCGCGATCCATGCGCGGACGAGCGCGCGATCGTTCGACGACAGCGTGGGCATCGTCGAGTCGTGCCAGGGCATCGCCACGCCGCAGCGCATCGCATCGGCGCGGCACTCCGCGAGCGACGACATCGTTCCGTCGATCTTGTGCATCAGATAGCTGTTCTCGGGATCGCCCGGCGCAATCACCCGCAAGCGTGGAACCTGCCGCGACGCGACAGTGAGATCGATCGCGCGACTCGACTCTCGCGCAACGATCAGCGCACCCGCTTCCTGCGTGCCGCCGGAGTGGCAGTAACCGCCACAATGCGCGTCGAAGAGGGCCTGCATCTCCGCGGGCATCGGCGCCGCGGCATCGCTCGATGCATCGCTCGGGTACTGCGATTGCGAGTCGGTGGCCGCATCGTCACCCGAGACTGCGTCGTCAGGTGCAGCGACCATCGGTGAGCAACCGGCCACGAGACCGATCAAGCCGAGAACCAGAGCGAATCGCATCCGCGCCTCCCGTCGAGAGAAGTACGGCGACGGCGCTGATCGGTCTATCGATATGTCCGATGCAAGATTGTGAATGTTTCGCGTACGACGCCGGACGCGCGTGCCGTGCTACTCGGTCGACGATGACGACCGGCGTTTGGATGGTCACCGGCACGGACACCGGCGTGGGCAAGACCGCGGTGTCGCGCGGACTGTTGCGAAGTGCGTTTCGTCGCGGATTGCGGCTCACGCCGTTGAAGCCGTTCGAGACCGGGTGCATCGCGGATCCGTCGGGCAAGCTCCATGCGGTCGACGCCGAGGCACTCGCTCGCGCGGCGGGTCTCTCCACCGCCGAGGACGTTTGTCAGTGGGCATTCGCACCACCGGCGGCGCCACTCGTCGCGGCGCGCGCAGCGAAGACGCCACTCAACTGGAGCGAGATCGTGCAGACGCTTCTCGGCGTCGTGTCGCGATCACGTCCCGTTCTGCTCGAGGGCGCGGGTGGTCTGCTCGTGCCGATCACGGTCGAGCGGTCGTTCGCGGACCTCGCGACCGCGCTCGATGCGCGCGTCATCGTCGTCGCACGCGATGCGCTCGGCACGCTCAATCACACGCTCCTCACGATCGACGCGCTCGTGCAGCGCGGGATTCATGTCGATGCAGTGGTCCTGAACGCGGTCGATCCGAGTGACCGCTCGCGCGACACGCCGACCGCGCATCGCGAGCAACTTCAGGAACTGCGCCCGTGGATCACGGTGTACGGCCCGATGCCGTGGCGCCCTGGTGCGAGCGACGATGCGTTGGCAGACGCGGTGGAGTCGATCGGGCTAGCGCCGCTGATCACGCGGATGGGGGGACGGTATTAGCTTTCTGACATTTCTTCGGCGCTGCACAGCATCGGCGATTGCACTTTCACGCGGCAAAACGCGCCTCGGGCGCACCACGCGACCCGGCGCGCGAAATGACAGAAAGCTAATACCGTCCCCGATCGCGCGATGCACTGCGTGCTATGAGTCGCCCACCCTCAACGAGCGGAGTTCGCGATGGTGATGCGCAAACTGGTCGACGCGGTGATCGCAGGGGTCGGACTCTCCGCCGGCAGTGAACTCTTCGAGAAGGCGAAGGCCGCGTTGGACGAACCCGACGAGGTCCGCGAGACGCCGGCCGAGCGAAAGGCGCGCGAGAAGGCCGAAGCGAAGGCGCTCGAGGCTGTGAGTCGTGCGCAGGAGAAGGCCGCGCGAGAGAAAGCCGCCGCGCAGGCGAAGACCGCGCGCGAAATCGAATCGGAACTCGCCGCGCTGAAGAAGCGCATGACCGCCGCGCCGAAGAAGAAGTAGCGCTCGTTCGCTCGTTCACTTCATGCGATCGACGCGCGGATACAGCTCCGCGTTCTCGCGCTCGATACGACGCGCGATGGCATCGAGCGTCGTACCGGCATCGGCAACGAACGCCTTCGCGTCCGACTGAATGGTGCGGGCATCCGGCCAGCGCGCGACGAACTTCTGCCACGCGTCGGCGAGCCCGCCCATCTCCGTCACGAACTCGTTCCCGAGCGCACGCAACGCCACGTCGCCGCGTTCGACGATGCGCGGATAGAGCGAGCGATCCTCCATCGCGAGGTGCATCGTGAGGTTCCCCGCGATCGCCGACACGAGCCGGCGTGCGGGCGACGCGTCGCGGGCGAGTTGCTTCTCGTCGAACAGCGATCGCAGTTCTTCGATGAGCGCGATGATCTCGTCGTGCTGCCGGCGAAACGACGCGGTGCGCGTGTTCGCCGCGGTGTCGGCGGGACTCTTCGGCGTCGCACCGTGCGGTGGGCGATTGGGCATCCACCCATCATCATCGATCGATGCATTCGCGTGAAGCGCCTGCCGCGTCTCGCGCATGCGGGAGAAACGAAACAGGGAGACCCTTGCGAGCCTCCCTGCTTCCGACCTCGTCGAGTCGAGTGTTCGACTACTCGAGGATCTTGGTGACCACGCCTGCGCCGACGGTCTTGCCGCCTTCGCGGA